>JAOTYN010000505.1 GCA_029861825.1 Cyclobacteriaceae bacterium | reverse complement strand
ACAGGCTCCAGGCCTGCCTGACGCAGCAAGGTGGCCATTTGTCCATAGTGGTAACTGCCGTGGTTGGCCACATGGATAAGAATATCGTCAAGAGATGTCTGATAAGGAGTACCGCTGGTGGTGTGATAGGAGATGAGCTGTAGGTAGTGGTCAGTGTAATCCACCAGTTCCAGCCATCTTTGGGCGCTTTCTTTTAAGCGTGGGGTGAGAATTTCCCATGGTTGAATTTCGAATAACGGCAAGGGCTCAAATGATACGGGCTTTATGCGGTGGTACCAGATCTCCTCTGCAGCAACTATATGGCTAAGCCTGCTTATTACTTCGTCGGGAACATCCGAGATTGGACTTAGACGGGATACCAGGGCTTGGTTACACCATTGGTTGTAAGTATAGAGTTTTATGAAATACTTTTTCATACCAATTTGGGGGATAGAGGTTTTTAAAATTAGTGATATCTTACCTGTATGAAAAAGATATTACTGATACTCCTTATGGTCCTGATGGGAGCGGGTTATACTTACGCCCAGATTTCTCCGGAATCGACTTCTTTCGAACCAGCGCCCCAGCAGCCCTTCGGCAAGCTTAATCCACAGGCGCCTCCGCAGGTAGCCGATTTTGGCCCTATGGTGGGAGTGTGCGACTGTCGCAGCCTGTCGCGTAACCCTGACGGCAGCTGGCAGGATACCACCAATATGGTGTGGCAGTTCAAATATGTACTTAACGGGACTGCCGTGCAGGATGAAGTATGGCGGGACGGCAACTATGCTTCCAGCATTCGTCAATACCATGCCGACAGTGCCCAGTGGATCGTCACTTATAACAGCTTCCCGTTTGTGGCCTATAAGCCGGGCGTTTGGTACGGCAATAAGCAAGATGATGGCAACATTGTACTGAAGCAACCGCAAGCAGCACCGAACGGTATGAGTGGGGTATCGACTTTAACCTTCTACGATATTTCCTCAGAGGGATTTAACTGGAAAGGGGAGTGGATCAAGGACGATGGAAGCATTACCTATCCCTTTTGGCTGATCTGGTGCAGGAAGCAAGAATGATTGTTGGACATGGGGCTTCGAACCGAGTAAGTCCGATATTCGACCATGATCATCTTCGGGTCGCTAAGATCGTTACATAATTGTAAGAACTTCTCTATGAGGATCCTCAGTGAGCACACCTACTGCTAGCATCCTTTGTCAGGACCTTGTGTCAGGATCCCAGCGAGGGCACCATGCGACCATACGAGCCCCACATCACGAGCCCGCCCATCACCCCACCCTCCTTACTAGTGGAACAAATGCATGGCCTTTTGCAGGTCGATATTTTAGTTTTTCTTGTAAGTTAGGCCTGGGGAGTATCAGAAATAGGTACTGCCCTAAAAATATTAACCACAGTTTTAAATTAGAGTTACAATGAGCTGCAACGGAAACTCCTTACGACATTATCCTTTATTGCTATTTAGCCTGGGCTGTTTTCTTATCAATTGTTCAGCAGAATCCTCCAGCTTTGATCAGGCGCCCAAATTTGACGATTGGGAACAAACCTCCCCTGAAGCCGCTGGCATAGAACCTTTGGTGATCGATTCCATACATCAAGAAATTCTTGAAGGGAAGTATGGCTTAATTGATCACTTTATACTTATACGAAAAGGAAAAGTAGTAATGGATCACCACTATGAACAGGATTATCAATCGGTGATTGAAAAGTACGATACTACCAACCATCAATACAACTATGATCATGTTGCCTGGCACCCATATTACAAAGATACCAACCTCCATACTCTGCAATCCGTAACCAAGAGCGTTACTTCCATTTTGTTAGGCATTGCTGCGGACCAAGGCAAAATTAGTGAGGCCTCACCTGTCATGAGCCACTTTGCAGCTTATGATTTCGATCGTTCTGATGCCCGTAAAATGAACATGTCAATCAAAGATCTACTTACTATGCGCAGTGGAATAGAATGGGACGAGGAGAATTACAATGAGGCCAATAACAGCTGTATACTTATGGAAAACAGTCAGGACTGGATCCAATTCGTACTGAACCATCCCATGGATGCCACACCGGGTTCTTCATTTGAATACAATAGTGGGGCCAGTGTATTACTAGGTAAAATTGTAAGGGAGATAACCGGTAAACGCATTGACCATTGGGCAGAGGAGAAACTGTTCGGGCCGCTTGGCATTGAGGACTATTACTGGAAATTTACCCCCAAAGGAGAAATTGACACTGAGGGTGGACTTTATTTAAGTGCACATGATCTGGCTAGAATTGGACACTTGATGCTGCAAAAAGGTAAATGGGGAGATCAACAAATTCTTTCTGAAGATTGGGTAGATAAATCAATTCAACCCACGGTAGCATTTGGGGAAGAAAGAGGGTACGGATACCAGTGGTGGGTGCCAAAACATATGGAGGGGAAAGCTGAAATATTCGCAGGGAATGGCTATGGAGGCCAATTTCTGATGGTAGTTCCCCGGTATGAGTTAGTTTTAGTGTTTAATGGTTGGAACATTCACGACCAGCCGGAAAAATCAACCTGGAGGGTGCTTCAGGAGCGAATTTTACCTGCAATACAAGCGGGCACCAATAATTAAATAAAACATGTTGTAGATCAACGAAATTCCTATGAAGTTCAATCCTGAGCAGATCAATACCCTAATTGCTCAACGGCGATCAGTCTTCCCTAAGATGTACTCCGGTGAACGGGTACCTCGCAGCATCATAGAGCAAATGTTGGAAAATGCCAATTGGGCCCCAACACACAAATTTACGGAACCCTGGCGCTTTCGGGTTTTCTGCGGACCTGGTTTGAATAGCTTTGCTCATTGGCAATCAAGTCTTTACCGGAAGCGCAGCGAATCTGCCGGCAATTACGACCAAAGTACTTTCGACAAACTTTTGAAAAAACCGCTGATGGCTTCTCACCTAGTAGCTATCGGCATGGCCAGAGATCCGG
>JAOTYN010000091.1 GCA_029861825.1 Cyclobacteriaceae bacterium | reverse complement strand
TGTGGATATTGATGATGACAGCTTTAAGCCCATAGAAGCCATCATTCGCAGTATGACTCCTTATGAACGCACCCACCCCGATGTATTGAACGGCAGCAGAAAGAAGCGAATTGCCGCAGGGAGTGGTACTACAGTACAAGAAATCAACAACCTGCTAAAGCAGTTCAATGGTATGCGAAAAATGATGCGTACTATGAACAAGATGGGTGGATCCAAAAGGGGACTTGCCAATCTCAATCCTTTCGGTTAGCGGTACATCACTTTGTTAATAGCCTCCACGGTACGTTTCACGTTGGGTAGTATGGCTTCAATCAAAGTTGGGGCGTAGGGCAGGGGCACGTCCATGCTATTGACCCGGGTCACGGGTGCATCCAAATAGTCGAAGGCGTGTTTTTGAATGTGATAGGCTATCTCTGTACTGATAGAACCCAGGGGCCAGGTTTCTTCCAGAACTACCAATCGATTGGTTTTTCGAACGGAGTCCACAATTTTCTGATAATCTATAGGTCGTACCGAGCGCAGGTCAATAACCTCCACCGACACGTTTTCTTTGGCCATTTCCTGGGCAGTTTCCTGGGCTAGTTTCATCATTTTCCCTGCCGAAACCAAAGTTACATCGTTACCTTCCTTAACGATCTTTGCCTCACCTATAGGGATTAAGTATTCGTTTTCCGGAACTTGTCCTTTATCGCCGTACATCAACTCCGATTCCATAAATATTACGGGGTCATCATCACGGATACTGGACTTTAGCAATCCTTTGGCGTCATAAGGGTTGGAAGGGATCACCACTTTTAGACCTGGACAATTAGCGTACCAGTTTTCAAAATTCTGAGAGTGTTGGGAGCTTAACATTCCAGCATTACCAGTGGCGCCCCGAAAAACGATGGGTATGGGAAATTGGCCTCCCGACATGGACATCATCTTGGCTGCTCCATTGATAATCTGGTCAATGGCCACCAGGGAAAAGTTGAACGTCATGAATTCGATAATGGGGCGTAAGCCATTCATGGCAGCACCCACTCCCAACCCGGTGAAGCCCAATTCTGATATAGGAGTATCCAACACCCGTTCTGGCCCAAATTCATCCAGCATGCCCTGACTGACTTTGTAAGCGCCATTGTATTCCGCAACTTCCTCACCCATCAGGAATATTTTATCGTCACGGCGCATTTCCTCGCTCATGGCTTCTCGAAGGGCTTCTCTGAACTGGATTTCTCTCATAGTGTTGTGATTTGAATCTTGGCTGTCAAAATTAGGAATTCGCCGTCAATTAACAAACTGCCTTTCAACAATAAAAAAACCCTGTGGAGTTGTCCACAGGGTTTTTTTGATCTTTAAGATCCGTTATTTCAGTGCATCGATAAATCCGGGGTTACTCTTTACGGAGAGGAATTCCAGATCACCGGCAGCCATTTCCTTAATAGATGCATCGGCCTGAGCAGCGGCAGCCAAGTGCTGAACCGCGTCATCGGCATTGCCTAAACGAGCGGAAGTGATAGCAGCAGCGTAGTGGGCCATAGCATCGTTGTTGTTGCCTTTGGTAACCTCATTAAATGAAGTCAGGGCGTTTTGATAGTCCTTGTTCAACAATTGAGCCAGTCCCTTATTGTACAGGTTCTCACTGCTTTCTTTGGAGCTTGACAATGAACGAATGGCAGCGTCGTAGTTTCCTTGGCGCAACTCTACCAGACCTTTTACACCGTTGATCTCAGCGGTGAGTTCATTGGAAGGATTCATGCCCAATGCTTTGCTTACAGCTTCCGCAGCGGCGTCAACATTACCTTGTACCAGGTAAATGGAAGCCAGGTTGTTGTGGGCTTCAGCATTTTCCTGCTTGCGATTCGCCAACTCGAATTGAGTTAAGGCTTTTTCCAAGAGTTCGGTATTGTCGGTCTTCATAGCTTTCTCCAGATAAACAGCACCCAGGTTGTTGTGTGAAGCCCAGCTGTCATTCTTCTTGGTAGCGGCCATGTAAATGCCTTCTTTTTCGTCCAAGGAAGGAGTCAAAGTGGCTGCATAACCTAATTCTTGATCGTTAAGAGTGTCGGGAGAAACCGTACCACCGGCAACTTGCTTGGCCAGCACTGCGATTTCCGAATCAGATTTCTTTTCCTTAACTGTTAGAACTTCGGTCTTAGCAGTTCTTAGCTGAGGATAGATATCACGGAATACTTTTCGGTAAGCAGGCAGCCTGTGCAAGGCATCCTCTTTCTCCTCGAAAGATCCTGACCCGTCTACGATGTTCTTGATTTCTGATTTTGCTTCGTCACTTACGCCCTCATAGCCGGCCAGCATTTCTTTAAATTCTTGCCAGTCTTCCACTACAGGCTTCAAAATGAAATTGATGGAATCCGCCATGCCTTCATAATCGTATCGTCGCATTTGTCGATCATAGAAAGCTTGAATAGCTTCGGCACGATCTTGAGAAAGACGTGAATTAACACGTTCGGCACCTTCAGGAGAATGGGTACCTGTAATGGTTACCGTACGTGTTACATTTTTCTCTGCAATAAAGGCATCGAAATTTTTTCCTCTGTCACTTCTTCTTTCGGAGCTTCTTAAGACGGAGCTACCTTGCAGGAAGTAGAAATCGGTATTAGTAGGGATCAGTTCTTCCTGGTTGTTATAGCCGTGAGGAGCATACGCTGCATAAGCTACTGGCTTGTACAATTGAGAAGTGGTAATTACACCCCGAGCTACCTCCAGTCTTTCGGAAGCTTTTTCCTTACCGTTCTTAGGGTCAGATGCAACCCCTTGAACAGTCAATCGGCCCGATTTCATTGCCTCTTCATAAGGCATAGAGAAGCTAGCACTTTTGCTAGGCTGCTCGGTGTCGTAGTTTGGAAATTGTTCGCGGCTGAAATCCACGCCGTCAAACCCGTGTTCTTTGTCCCCGTATTCGTAAAAAGTTTTTACGGTATATACTTTTCCCTTTTTCAGCATTTTGACTGGAATCTTTGCAGACATATCAAAGTCCACAGTGTTTCCATGCAACTCAAGGGGTGAAGGGGCTACAGTCAGTTCTTGTTCCTGAGACATCTTAACCATCTGGCTAAGAGAACATCCGGAAAAAATCAGCGTTGCTGCTATTAGAACTGCATAGATAATGTTTCCTTTCTGAGTCATGATAAAAAAATTTGTTAAGGTTTACTTGGAGGTAAAATTATTGTTATAATCTTACTATTGCAATTTATGGGTTTAAAAAATTAAATATGCGACTTGTAAAAAGACTAAGTTGATCGCTATATTTGTATAAAAATTAAGTTTTGATGAAAAAAATTCAACAATACTTTGAGTCTCAAGCATTCGGAGTTTGCGCAAAATTAGGCGAAAAACTAAGAATTCCAACCTCAAGCATCCGAATATTCTTCATCTACTCTTCTTTTCTAACTTTTGGTTCCCCCCTAATATTGTACCTAGGATTAGCTTTTATCATGAACTTCCGTAAGCACTTGCGCAGGAAGCATAATTCCATCTGGTACTAACCTTCAACCGTCAATTCTCCGTAGGTTTTTTTCCTTTTAACAAAATAGTCCCAGATAATCATCCTATTATACAATAATCCTGGTTTCAAGCTCCCAGGGTGCTGCCGTTTGCCCAGGGTGTGGGGAATAGTTACTAAAAAAGCCATCAAGGCTCTGATAACCGCCCAAAAATGGGATAGGGATCCGGTCAGGAGAAAACGCAGTGCGGCTATTATATCGAGTAACATACGCAACGGTATTTTCCAAAAGGTCTGGGTAAGTGTGGAATTTTTAAGCAACAGATTCAAACCATTCCTAAAGTTTAAATAAGTTTTGCGGGGATTGGTGTTGGTCAGCGTGCCACCTCCCACGTGGTAAACTTGGCTGGTGGCCACAAAAGCTACCTTCATCCCATGTAAATGGCATCGCCAGCAAAGATCAACTTCTTCCATATGTGCGAAGAAGTCTTCATCGAAGCCACCCAGTGATTTGAAAAGGTCGGCACGTACCGCCATGCAGGCACCGCCTGTCCAGAAAATGTCCTGATTGGTTTGGTATTGCCCATGGTTTTTTTCCAAAGTGTGGAATAACCGTCCCCTGCAAAATGGGTATCCCATAAAATCCAGTTGTCCTCCGGCGGCTCCGGCATAATCGAACCGGTCTTTTTGTTGATAGGAAAGGATTGCTGGTTGCACTAAGCCTACCTGGTCATTTTCATCCAGATACGCAATTAAGGGTTGATCCCAGTTTGGGGTAACCTCAACATCGGAGTTAAGCAGGATCCAATATTCGGAATTCACCTGAGGGAGTCCCCGGTTATAACCACCGCTAAAGCCATAGTTTTGCTCCAACTCTACTAGTTGCACCTGGGGATATTGCTGACGAACGAATGAAACAGAGTTGTCTTGTGAGTGATTGTCAATCACAACTACGTGACTTTGGGAGGTGTTATTTACAACAGAGGGAAGGAACTGCCTGAGATATTCTAGGCCATTGTAGTTTAGAATGACTACCGCAGATTTATCCATTCAAGATGCTACCAAGGTCAAATCCGGGGATATTAGGAAGTATTCCGTCCGTACTTTCCTTCATGACCTGACGAGCCTTTTCTTCTACTGCGTCAACAGCTTTGTTGACAGCGGCGATGATCAGGTCTTTGCGCATTTCCACATCTTGGGGATTATTTAAAGAATCATCGATGGTGAGATTAACCAGGTGCTTTTTACCGTTCACAACTGCCTTAACCAACCCAGCACCGGATTCTCCTTCAGCCGTTATATTAACCAGGTTTTCCTGAGCAGCTTTTATTTTATTCTGGGCTTCCTTGATTTGGCCCATGATCTTCATCATATCAAACATAAATCAGTTCATTTTACTTAACACATTTACCGCACCGCTTTTATTTACGGCCCTTCCCTGAGGATCTATGGCAGTTACCTGATATACGTAAGAGCCATCCGGCACCAGAGATCCTTTGTAGACCCCATCCCATCCCTCATCGAGATCTTCAGATCGGAACAACAGCTCGCCCCAGCGGCTGTAAATTTCCATACTAAATTCCTCAATAAATAGACCTTTAGCAAGAAATATGTCATTAAGCCCGTCATTATTGGGTGTGAAACTATTGGGGAGGAAAACTTGTACCGGTATGTCAAGAACCACAATATTAGAATAGCTGATCAAGGGGTTCACATCATTGGAGATCGCCACAATACGATATTGGGTGATCTGTCTGGTGGCAGTGATCAGGTCGGTGTAATTGGTGGTTCCGCTGCTTACAACTACAGGACTGCCAATTAAAGCCCCATTTTCGTCCATAATTTCAATCTGATATTCACTGACCCCATTCTCCCACCCTAAGTACGGCGACCAGCTTAAAACAAAATTTCGATTGTCTATATTATCACCGAGCAGTAATACAGCGCAAGCGGTAACGCTGGCACCGCTTTGATTACCGCAGCGATCTTCATAGACCAGCCCGTAGCAATGGGTGTTCACCTGCGTTCTCAAGTTCACATCGGTGAATGGTATGATATTGGGATTGGCAATAATCTGAAACGGTTCATTATTGATTGAACGGCTTAAGGTATAACTGTTGAGCTGGAAATTGACGGTATCGGGAACCTGCCAATCCACTGTAATACTGGGCCCGTCAACTGAAACCGTAATGGACTGCACGGCAGGGGGTATGGTGGTGCTAATTCCAGTTACGCAAATAACTGAGGAAAGACTGCGGCTGCCATTATTATAGTTGGTGATCAATTGATAACAATAGTCAACATTACAAGCCACCAGGGTATCCGTGAAGCTGGTGCTACCACCGTTGGTGATTGGCGGTCCCAAAGGATTTCCATTCTTTTGGATCTCAAAATTATTGAAGTTGATAATTTCCGTAGTCCAATCTAATTGGTTTTGACTGTCCAACGCTACTGCCAGTAAGTTTGCGGAGCAAATAGTGTCGGAGTAGCTTCGAGTGTTATTACAAGGATCCAGTGCTGCCAAACGGAAGCAATAAAAGTTGTCGGCGGTATTGAGGCCATTAACTGTAAATCTATTGCCCGAAACAATACCTACATCGCTAAAACCCGACGATCCGTTGGTGCTGATTTCCAGCATATAGTTTACCTGGTTGTTGACTATGTAGTCCAACGATATAACTCCGGCCGCTGGGTCACTAACATCCACGGTTAGCTGGCTGATATTGGAGGTCGGGATGTTATTTACGGGGCTTACATTAATGGTGCTGTCGGCACAATTTTGGGGCCCGTCCGTATAGAAACCGCTTAAGGTGACCGGATATATTCCGGGTACCGAGGGGTAGGTGTGATTTAAATTACTGGTAGGAGGCGATCCATCACCATAATCTATGCTGAACTGGTCATAGATGGTGTCATTTACTTGAACCTGAACTTCATAATTACTACAGAGGAGTACTTCGAATTGGGGTGTTTGGGCATTAAAGATTTCGATTACTAGGGTATCGGTGCGGGGAACCAGGTTAGTTAGGACCTGAACTAAGGTGTAAGTGCCAGGCTGAGAATATGTAAAAGTGGTAGTACTGGTGGCCGTCATGGAGGTGCAGGCAACGGCATCAAATTTAGGAGAAGTGCTGATGCAAGTATCTACATCGTAAAAGTATTGATCGTTAATTTCGCCGGAAATGTTAGTGACATTCACCGTCAATGGGGTACAGCCCCTCAGGTAGTCCACTTGGAATCTACCTAATGGACTGGTGACCTGGCCCTGTGCTGTTAAAGAGCAAACCGCCAATAAAATTAAACATATATGGAACAGGGATTTCTGCATGACGTCCTACTACTGGACGAGATTAATGTGCATTTTGTCTCCAAGCATAACGGTAAAATGGCCTTCAAAGTGCTTGTTTTTCATACTTTTAATGGGCTTGACGCCCTTAATTCATATGAGCAAGGAACTGATCAGGGGTCATCTGACTTTGGGTTCCAGCTCCCATGTCTTTTACTGAGATCACTCCTTGTTCTGTTTCTTCAGAACCAATCAGTACTACCCAGGGTATATTTTTTTTATTGGCATAGGCCAGAGGCTTCTTTAATTTTGCGCGATCGGGATACAACTCACTAGATATTCCTTCATTCCTCAAACTGCCCAACAGCTCCAAGGCCGACCCCATACTTTCTTCGTCTAAGCTTACCAATAGTACTTTGGTAAATTGTAATTGATCGGAAGGGAAAAGATCTAGTTGTTCCATTACATCATACAGGCGATCGACACCAAAACTTATGCCTACCCCTGAAACATCCGGCAGTCCAAAAACTCCTGTGAGATCATCATAACGGCCTCCCCCAGAAACGCTTCCCATGGTGGCGTTATTAACAACCACTTCGAAAATAGTACCGGTATAATAGGACAACCCCCTGGCTAAACTGGCATCGAATTGCAAGTTAGCATTGGAAAGTCCTAATTCTTGAACCAGAAGGAGCATATTATCCAGATCAGCGATCCCTTCACTGGTCCCTGCGTTTGACCCTATACCCTTGGTCAATACCTGTTTAATTTCAGACCAATCTCCTTTCCATGAGGTCATGGACAAAAGTTGATCAATAGAGCCTTGAGCAAATCCTTTTTGGGAAAGCTCTTGAGCCATTTTGTCAGCCCCGATCTTCTGGAATTTATCCAGTGACACCGCCAATTCGGCTTCCCTGCCGGCCGCCCCAATTGCTTCTGCCATACCACCCAGTATCTTGCGGTGGTTAACCAGGATAGTAAAATCATTTATGCCTAACTGTTGAAAAACTTCGTTAATCATAGCCACGATCTCGGCTTCGCACAGCAAGGAGTCGGTACCTACAACATCAGCATCGCATTGCATGAATTCGCGATACCTTCCACGTTGTGGACGATCAGCCCGCCACACCGGCTGCATCTGATAGCGTTTAAAAGGAAAGGTGATCTCATGGCGGTGCATCACCACATAACGGGCAAAAGGAACGGTAAGGTCGTATCGCAAACCCTTTTGTGATATTTTGTCCAACAGGTGTTTGGATCCACCTTCAAAGTCTTGTGGTTGGGTTTTTTTAAGGAAATCTCCGGAGTTCAAGATCTTGAAAAGCAGCTGGTCGCCTTCTTCCCCATATTTCCCTGTCAACACAGAGAGTTGTTCCATGGAGGGAGTTTCCAGGGGTTGAAATCCATACTTCTCGAATATACGGCGTATGTGATCCAGAATAAACTGGCGTTTGGCCATGGTTTGCGGACCAAAATCTCGGGTACCTTTGGGCACTCCAAGTTGAATTGAGCTCATAGATTCCTTTTTGCCCAAAAGTACGAAAAAGAATGTAATACCGGCAGTTTACCGCATGAAGCACCCTCAAAAATAATTGAAAACAGCACTATGTAAATCAGTATAATTCCTTTAACTTTGCAAGCTCGATTTAAAAAATTTCATCATGGCTGTAACACGTTTAAAAAGAAAGGACCGTCGTAATAAAGCTCGTGCGCACAATCGCATCAGAAGGATGAAACAGCTGACCCAACGACCGGTTATCAGGAATATGGAAGGTGTAGTCAGCGGTGCAGCCGTTGAGGCATCTGCCGATTCCACTCAAGAGGAGGAATAGTCAGCTACCGATAGCTCCTCGTTTTCCCAATTCAATTACTTCCAAATTGGCAATTTGACCCCGATGCAGGGTCATTCGCATAATGGTCTTCATGCGGTGAAAACCCTGTCGTCCGGCGGCGCCCGGGTTGACATACCACATGTTATGGTGTTGTGGATCTTTCTGCACTTTCAATATATGGCTGTGGCCGCATATTAGGATGCGTGGCTGCCTGGACTTTATCAAGGATCGTACCCGGGATTCATAGCGTTTGGGTGAGCCCGCGATGTGTGTCATAAAGATCAACAATCCTTCACGTTCCAGCCAGAGGTCTTCTTGGCACTGATGCCTAATGACAGGATCATCTATATTGCCGTAAACCGCAAAAGTAGGTTTCATTGCCTGCAGATCTTCCAGTACTTGTAAACTACCAATATCGCCGGCATGCCAAATTTCCTCGCAAGAACCAAAGTATGAACTTACCTGTGGATCTAAATAACTATGGGTATCTGAAATTAGACCAATGGTCATCGCGTAGTTTTTAAATTGCAAACAATGTCCAAAAAAGACAAAAAAATAAAGAAAATGTTACCTCTGGTGGAGAATACCAGTATAAAGTTGCAACTTGGGACAATATTACCATAAATGGGTATGTTCATTAAAACAAGATTTGTAAGGATTCTTACCTTTGGTTTTGCCAACGGCATTTGCCTATACCCATTTGTATTGATCGGCAAGGAGATTGAACTTACTCATCGTCTGATCACTCATGAAAAGATCCATTTAAGGCAACAGTTGGAAACCATGGTTTTGCCTTTCTACATTTTTTATTTTTTGGAATTTCTATTCCGTCTTTTGCAATACCGGAATTTTGGCAAAGCCTATCGCAACATAAGTTTTGAACGCGAGGCTTACTATTTTGAATCCCATATTGACTATTTGGAAATCCGCAGACCCTATACCTGGATGAAGTTTATGTCGCGGTCCGAACCCAAATTAACCAGTTACTAATGGCCCTTACACCTTCTAACATGTTGCCTTTGGGCACCAAAGCGCCTGCTTTTGAACTTCCTGATACCGTCTCCGGTAAATCCTTAAGTTTAGAACAACTGGCTTCGGCTAAGGGAACCGTGATTATGTTCATTTGCAACCATTGCCCTTATGTGAAGCACATTAATGAGGAATTGGTGAGATTGGCGCAAGATTATCAAACCCATGGTGTTGCTTTTATTGCCATTAGCTCCAACGATGTGGTTAATTATCCTCAGGACAGTCCGCAAGAGATGAAAAGGACAGCAGAGCAGTTGGGTTACACCTTTCCGTATCTATATGATGAAACTCAGGAGGTTGCCAAGTCCTACGATGCTGCCTGTACTCCAGATTTTTATTTGTTTGACGGTTCTTTAAGCCTGATCTACAGGGGGCAACTTGACAACAGCCGCCCAGGCAATGATATTCCTTTATCGGGCAAGGATTTAAGAGCTGCTCTGGATCAAACCTTGGCCGGACAACCTATTGCCACTAACCAGATTCCTTCCGTAGGATGCAATATCAAGTGGAAGGGATAACTGAATTCAGTTATTTTCCTTGTTGGTCCTCAACCGAATAGAGGCATCATCGGCGCGAATTAACACTGAAGCATTGCCTCCAGGAAGTTTGTAATTACTACTGTGTTCGGATTTGTCGATCAGGTCGTATTGGGAGCTGGCGGAAATTCTGCCGTCATCATGATCTATATCGAAGTTGCCTCCACCTCCGGTTATGGATAGTTCGACATAGCCATCATCACAGGATATTTTATAATTTCCCAAACTATTTAAGCTGGTTTCCACGGAGATGTTTCCATCATCGGCCTTAGCTACCAACTCTCGGAAAGAGGCATTAGCAATCTCCAGGTCGCCGTCCTCAATATCAGCATAAAGCTCTCCTTTTCCGGTATTCATGGTCACGTCTCCGTCATCGATGCGAAAGGCAAATTTCGAACCGCGGCAATCCAATAACTCAACGTCGCCGTCATCGACTGTCAGGTCAATATCACCGTGAATGTTTCGGATCACGTAGTCGTCATCATCACCTTTAATTTCCAGTTTGGCATTGGTGGGGGCTTCAATAGTGATGCGATAATCCTCGTAGGAATACCCCATAAGTGTCCAACTGCTGCCTTTATTTTGACGATCGGAAATGTACAGATCACCATCGCGGTTGTATACTTCGACGGTAATGTCCTCCTCATCACCCCAACGTAGGCCGCCTTGCTTAATCTTCCGGTAAATCACCACCTGTACCTTGTCTCTGCTGGTCCCGGTAATTTTTACATCGGCATCGTCGGTATTCATATGGATGGTTCCGTTGTCAGCCAGATTGAAGGATTGATCCATGGTAAATTCCCGGTTTTTCTGGGACCATAATAACAAAGGAACACAAATGAGAATCAGGGTTAGGTAGGTTTTCATAGTTCAGTACTTAAGTTGTAGATGAGGAGTTATGGGTGAGGTTCTTCAATTTATTAACTTTAGTCAGAAGTTACACACAAAATACGAATTATTGAAAGCTATACAGATTAAGGCTTTTGGAGACGTCAACCAACTATATTT
>JAOTYN010000090.1 GCA_029861825.1 Cyclobacteriaceae bacterium | reverse complement strand
TGGTAAGACTTTCCAAATCAGCCCAGCAAGGATTAGGTGCTTTGGATAACCGGTTTAGAGTTGAACTATCTTATATCCCGAACCGATAATGGGCAGGAAATGGTCCTCTCTCAAACGGTATCTGGACCAAAAATACCTCCAATACAATAACCCGGAGTTTATAGCCGAAGATCCTATTTGCGTGCCCCACCAATTCTCCTGCCAACAGGATATAGAAATTGCCGGCTTCTGGACAGCCATGTTGGCTTGGGGTCAACGACCCATTATAATAAAAAAGAGCCGTCAACTGATGAACATGATGGATGATGCCCCATATGAGTTTGTTAGGGGATATCAAAAGCGGGATCTGAAACCTTTTGAGGATTTTAAGCACCGCACCTTTAATGGCACCGATACCTTGTATTTTCTGGATTTTTTCGCCCGCTTCTACCGCGATAATGATTCGCTGGAGGAGGCCTTCACCACCGTGCCCGGGGATATGAAAGCATCCCTTACCAAATTCCATGGGTTGTTCTTCGAAACCGACTACGCCCCACAGAGAACCAGAAAGCACGTAGCCACTCCAGAAAGGAGATCGGCCTGTAAGAGATTGAATATGTTTTTGCGTTGGATGGTGCGCAAAGATGATAGGGGAGTGGACTTCGGATTATGGCGCAAGATCAATGTCGCTGATCTGATCTGCCCCTGTGACTTGCATGTTGATCGTGTGGCCCGGACTCTTGGTTTGATCTCCCGTAGTCAAACCGATTGGGCTACTGCCGTGGAATTAACCAATAACCTTAAAAAACTGGATCCTCAAGATCCCGTAAAGTATGATTTCGCTCTCTTTGGACTGGGCGTTATGGAGTAGTGCTGGCCTGTTTCCAATTTTGAGGTTCACGTCTCCAGGCCTGTAGTGTCTCGACTTGAGCAGGTTCAATAATTCCTGTTTGGGCCGCAAAATCGATCAGGGAATTATAGTCGCTTAGACTGAACCACTTCACTTGCTTTTGAGCCAGCTGATCCTGTGCTAAGGGGAACCCGTAACTAAATATAGCTGCCAGGCCCAAAATTTCATATCCAGCATCCCTCAAGGCTTCAATGGCTCGAAGAGAGCTCCCGGCGGTGGATATCAGATCTTCTATGACTACCACTTTTTGAGATTTTACCAGCCGGCCTTCGATTAGGTTTTCCAATCCGTGACCCTTGGGTTTGGACCGTACGTATAAAAAGGGCAGATTAAGGTGATCGGCAACTAGGGCGGCATGGGGAATACCGGCAGTGGCTACTCCGGCAATGGCTTCCGCTGAATTAAATTCCTTCTGGATCCTGGCCGCCAGGCTCTTTTTAATTCTGTCTCTGACGTCAGGGTAGCCCAAAGTAAGGCGGTTGTCGCAATAAATAGGAGATCTCCACCCCGACGACCAGGTAAAGGGGTTTTCAAGATCCAATTTAACAGCCTGAATATTAAGCAGTAGCTCGGCAATTTCAGCAGCGAGGGGGACGTTTAAAGATAAGCGGGTCATAGTCTAAAATTACAACAATATTTTGTAAAAAAATCTTTCCCATGGTTTGTGGTAAGGTATTTATTTCCTTCATTTGTAGTGATATGCGCCGGCGATTTTTATGAAACTATTTCTGAATAGTATTCCTGTCCAGGTCAAAAAGATGGGCAAGGCCAAGGATTTTTTAGAGTATGACGTCATTATTAATGGGGGCAATAAAAATATCTATGTGGGTATGCTGGTGGGAGATGTCCTAATCAATAATGCCTCGCTGGACCAGCTGGACCGCATGTTTAATCTAATGGCCCGCAAACGCCTGCAAAAATTAAAATCCATTACTTTTACTGTAGATGATCGTAAATCCGTCAAACATTTTGTAAAGCAAAGGTTTAAGATCATTAAAGCGGGCGGTGGTGTAGTGACCAAAAGGGATCAGATCTTAATGATCTACCGGCTCAACAAATGGGATTTACCTAAAGGAAAGTTGGATAAGGATGAGGACTGGGCAGAAGGGGCGGTTCGAGAAGTACAGGAAGAATGCAACATTAAGGTGAAACTGAAAGACAGAATTTGCGCAACCTGGCATTCCTATTCTATGAATGGAAAAAAAATCCTAAAACAGACCACCTGGTTTGTCATGGAATGCAAAGATGACAGTGCTATGAAACCACAGATTTCGGAAGATATTCATGCAGTAGAATGGAAGCAGGGAGACGAGCTCACCACAGCATTGTTCAATACCTACCCCTCGGTAAAGTATGTCATCGAGCGTTTCTTTGCGATGCCTGGAGAAATTAAGGAAGCTGATAAGGTAAAAAGTCGCTGATATCACCCCCGTACTTATGTACTTCCCGGATAATGGAGCTGCTGATGGAAGCATATTGTGGTGAAGTGATAAGGAAAACAGTCTCCAGCTCCTGGTTAAGGTAGCGATTGACCTGTGAAATACTATTTTCATACTCGAAATCCGTAGTATTTCGTAAGCCCCTCAAAAGATAGTTGGCCTGATATTTTTTTGCTAGCCCGGCTGTTAGTTCGTCGTATTGAATTACTTCCACCGGATCTGATTCCTCAAACGCCGATTTGATCAATCCCAACATTTGGTCTACATCGAAATAGTGTTTCTTTTTGCTGTTGTATCCGACGGCAATTATGATCTTATCAAACAAATTTAAGCCCCGGCATACGATATCGTGATGCCCTTTGGTATAGGGATCGAATGATCCCGGAAATATGGCGATCCTGGTCATGATGCGCTATTCGCAATAATACATGCCTAACAAGTCAAAATACTGGTAGTCCTCCACTTCATCGAACTCAAAGGTAAAGTTCAGCATGGAAGGTCTGGTTCCAAAAGATATGTTGCGGATGTATTTGTATAATATTTTAAATCGCTCGGTCTGATTGTTGATGTTACCCCATACCTGTACCTTCACCATATTGGGGTCCATGCCCATTTGATCCAGTACGATCATTACATAATTTATGAATTCAGAGGGTGACTCATAGGTAAATTGGTTGCAGTAAAGCAATTTGCCGTTTTCTTGAACCAGCACATCTACGGCATTATTGGACAGAAAAAGGGCCATGGATTTAAGGCGGGTTTTGTCCGATTGGCGGGTGAATCCTTCTATTAAGGCACTAGTATGATGCAGCAAATGAATATTCAGATTGGGATAACTAGCCTTGAACCATGTTAAGATCTGCCGGTCGCCCGCAAATACGTTCACCATCTTGCCGTTGTGATGTTTGTAGTAGAACACCTGATCTTCGGAATCATCTATTTTACAGTTGAGCCACAAGTATTGAGCTGCTTCATCTTTTTCAAATAGGGTGGAAGGTACCAGAACCGCTTTTGAATTGTATACTGCTAATTTTACGGTATTCCAAAATCCAGCATTGAGAAGGTGATGGTTCTCGAAAAGTTTCTTGAGGACGTTAAGCCGTTTAAACCCTTGTTCGATGTCCAGCAGGTAATCTTCTAGCAGTAAACACAAATTTGACCGGCTGTCAATGACGCAAAACTTGAAATGCTGTTTGCCCAGCAGGAAGCATAGATTGTACTGGCTTAAATGGTCAACGTTGAATTTGCCGCTCTTAACCTTCCTTATGAGATGATAATCTGCCACACTGGCTTTAGCACTTGTTATTCCCAATTTCCAGCTGTCGTTACTTCTGTTCGGCTTCCGAATCGCAGCGGCTGACGGTTTCTCATTTCGCTTTCTTCAGAACGGGTGGGGTCGGTGGGTTTAGGGTCCACAACCTCAATAACGTCTACCATTACACCGCTTTTATTGATCTTGTCGGCCCAAAGGGTGAACTTTTCGCCGCTTTCAGGTACTGTAGGCAATGTTTGGGGATCGAAGTCTGACGCAAACAACGAATCTTTAACAGCTACTGATCCTAAAGTATCAATTTCAACCACTATACTGTCAGCGCCGTAATCCAATTGGATGATGGTTTCTTTTCTTTCAGTAAGGTAAATTTTACCGGTGTCCACAAAGCTGATCAACTTGTTCCAGTCACTGGTAAATTGGCCGAGTGAGGCTTGGTAGCTAATCTCCGCATCGCGTATCATGATTAGTTTTTCTATAACATCAGCTTCTACCCGGGCGATTCGCTTTTCTTCCTGGATATCGTGCGCAATACCGTTGATCAGGAAGTAGGCTAGCCCGATACTGATAAGATAGAAAACTACTGTTAGGATCTTCGTAACGTTCATTTTTAGTACACTTTAGACAACAATAATAGTTATTTAATCAAGCAAAACATAATCATTCTGCACGCTATTTTATGTAATTATTTCCAATTTTGGAAATACCCTCTCAATTTTAAGATCTGCTCAACTTGCCCTAAATTTTGAAATGCCGAATGTAGTTGTGGCCCGTTCTCGGCCAAAAAATCTTCTATTCCCCAGAATGCAATTGATTCAATGATCTGTGCCTCCGGCCTTAGTTCAGGATCATGCCCCATGCGCAAAGTACCGTCTGTAGGGGTTACTCTAAAGAAAATTTCCAAAGCATGCAGGGGATCCTTGTGGAACTCGTTTACAAACAACAGCTCATGAACTTCTACTAACAAGCCAGTTTCTTCCAAGAACTCTTGTTTCAAGCTGTCTACCAGGGAGGTTTGAAAAGTGGCTCCACCCCCTGGGGGTGACCAGAAGTAGCCTTTGTCACTTAAGCCACGATGCTTGACCATTAAGACTTTTTGGTCCTGTACCAAAATCCCGCACACTCGCACTCGCAATTGACCGCCAAACTTTTCTGTAATTTCGTTTTTCATTTGCTCGCCGACTTAGTAAACTTAGCGCAGCAATTCTATAATGCAAAATTCAGGGAAAGTAACAACCTCAATGCTTTTTAATTTTGGAAACTAAAAATCCGGATTATAAATCCAGAGTCATAAAATACTTGGCGCGTCAACATTTTATGAAACTGCTGGGTTTTAACTTGCAGCAGATCGAAGTGGGGAAAACGTCAGGACGATTAATACTTGTGCCGGAACATAGGCAACAAACAGGATTAGTTCATGGTGGTGTCACCTCCACTCTGGCAGATATTGTGATGGGATTTGCTGCTTATACCATGGTTCCGGCAACCCACCATGTAGTGACCGCAGAACTACGGGTGAGTTATCTACATCCGGGCAAAGGCCCTGAACTTGAGGCTATCGGCTGGGTTTTGAAAGCGGGAGAAAAGATGAATTTTTGTGAATCTGAGATTTGGAGTTTGCAGCCACAAGGAAAGCTGTTAATAGCCAAGGCCAGCTCGGTAATGGCTACCATACCGCCATCGTAATGGCCACACCCGCACAAATACTGACCAGTAAGTTCCCTTATGAGCCTACCGGAGATCAGCAGAATTTCTTTCGTCAAACCGAGGAATTTATTAAATCCAAAGAAGCGAAATGTACCTTACTGGTAAAGGGTTACGCCGGTACCGGCAAAACCTCAGTACTAAGCGCCTTGGTCAAAGTGCTGCCTACATTTGGCTATAAATCATTGCTAATGGCACCCACCGGCCGGGCCGCCAAAGTGATGGCCCGGTACACCGGCCGTTCGGCCTTTACCATTCACAAGGTAGTTTACAAGTTGGGAGAAAGCCGGGATACTAGTGACATTCAGTTTAAGAGACAGAAGAACTATCACCGCAATACCGTCTTTATCGTTGATGAGTCCTCCATGATATCGGAGGAAGGATCTCAGCAAAAGGGCGTCTTGTGGGATCTGGTGACTTTTGTTTTTGAGAATGCCGGCAACAAGTTAATGCTAATCGGTGATGATGCTCAGTTACCTCCAGTTGGTCAATCCTTCAGCCTGGCATTATCTAGAGATCATCTGCAAGAGAAATATGGACTTGCTGTTATGGAAGTTGCCCTAAAAATGGTGATGCGACAAGCGCTAAATTCCGGCATTCTGGAAAACGCAACTAAGCTGAGAGACTCCATTAGCAGTAATTCTAACGACATACAATTTTCAACCGCCAAAAGTGATGTTTATCGTATGCTTGGACAACGTATGGAGGATGGGTTGCGCTATGCATACGACAAGCATGGCTTAGGTGAAACCATAGTGATATGCCGCTCCAATAAAAATGCCGTGGAATATAACAGACATATCCGGCATGCTATCTTTTATTTTGAAAATGAACTGGAGTGCGGCGATCAGATAATGGTGGTTAAGAATAACTATTACTACCAGCCCGAACATTCTCCCATGGGATTCTTGGCCAATGGAGACTTTGCGGAAGTTCTGAAAATAAAAAGATTTCAGGAAATGTATGGTTTGCGCTTCGCCGATGTAGAGATCAGGTTGCTGGACGACCCTACTAACACTGCCTTGGAGGTAAAGATCATATTGGACACCTTGCATTCGCATTCCCCAGCCCTGACCCTGGAGGCTTATAATGAGTTGTACAGTGAGGTCTTAAAAGATTATCGGGAAATCACAAATAGAACCAAATTGCGGGCTGCGCTCAAGAAAGATCCTTTTTTACAAGCATTACAGGTCAAATTTGCCTATGCTTTGACCTGTCATAAATCTCAAGGAGGCCAGTGGAAGGCAATATTTCTGGATCAGGGTTATGTGCCGGATACACAACTTAGCAAGGATCATTTGCGTTGGTTGTATACGGGAGCGACCCGTGCTACGGAGGAATTGTTCCTGGTAAACTTTGACAGCAGTTATTTTATAAGTTAGGCAAGGTTATTGTTACACTGGCTTATAAGTAGTAAATTTGTATATAATGTTGGTTAAGACTTTTAAAGTTATGATAAAGAAATTGTTAACATTGGCTGCCGTTGGGCTATGGGTAGCTAGTTTTAACTTGGTTCAAGCCCAAGAAACTACCAAGCAAGTAGATGGAGCCAAGATTGCATTCGAAGTAACCACCAAGAACTTTGGAGATATCGTACAAGGTGATGTGGTGGAACACACATTTGCATTTGAGAATCAGGGTAACCAACCTCTGATCTTGTCTAATGTGCTGGTAACTTGTGGTTGTACGGCCACCAAGTGGCCACGTGAGCCTATTGCTGCTGGCAAATCCGGAGAAATTACTGTACGGTTTGATAGTAAAGGTAAGAGCGGTGCCCAGAACAAGATCATTACCGTGGTTTCCAACGCAGTAAACGGTCGGGAAAAAGTTAGTATTAAAAGCAATGTCTTGCCCAAGAAGAAAGACGACGCCCGCTAACTGAAAGAAAAGAAATTCAATTCCAGGCCCTGAGCAATCAGGGCCTGTTTTGTTTCCTGCTTTGTTAAAGAGTTTTGTAGAGGGCGATAGTCAGAAACACCCATCCCAGGATGAAGGCCAGTCCCCCGAAAGGTGTAATTCGGGCCCATAGGGTACTATTAGTAAGACATAGGACATATAGCGAACCCGAGAAGAGTATTATCCCGATCAGATGAGACCATACGGCGTAATGGAACAAGTTATGGCTCAAACGAAACATAAGAATCCCTATGATCAGTAAGGCCAAACTGTGAAAGAAATGATACTTTACGGCAGTTTCAAAAGTTTCTGTGCGCTGACTGAGTTCCAAAGTGGCTTTTAAAGCGTGCGCACCAAAGGCGCCGATGGCTACAGCCAGGCCGCTGGATATTGCTCCTAAAATTAAGCTTAGTTTTTGCATCTTTAATTTCTTGCTCCAAAAATACGGCTTCCAATACGTACCATGGTACTTCCTTCCTCCAAGGCGATTTCAAAATCATTACTCATTCCCATTGAGAGTTCCTTCATTTGAAAATTTGGGGGACTATCCATGCCATCAAGTTTATTGAAAAGATTTTTTAAGTTCCTGAATTCACCCTGAATTTGCTGGCGGTCGTTGGTGAAGGTAGCCATTCCCATCAGGCCCAAAATCTGGACGTGTTCCAAACCTTCAAATACCGCGCTTTTTAAAAGCTCAGGGAGCTCCTCCAGCTTAAATCCAAACTTTGACTCCTCTTGAGCAATATGAACCTGTAAAAGACAGGGGATTACACGCTGGGCCTTTTCGGCTTGCTTATTTATTTCCCTTAACAATTTGAGATTATCCACTCCATGGATCATGGAAACAAAAGGGGCCAGGTATTTGACCTTGTTTCTTTGCAAATGGCCTATCATGTGCCACTCAATATCTGTGGGCAACTGTTGTTGTTTATCCACCAACTCCTGTGCACGATTCTCGCCGAATCGACGAAACCCGCCGCTATAGGCTTCCATGATGGTTTCAGGAGGTTTGGTTTTACTGACAGCGATCAGTTTGCAATGGTGTTGATCCAGCTGTGCTTCTAACCGACTGATGTTCGCTGCAATACTCATGGTTTAATCTTCAAGGGCATTGCTGAGGAAGGTAGATTTGGTAAACATCCATAAAAGCAGGAATAGCACTCCCCAGGTGAGGTAAATACTGTAGAAGTCGGTGGTATTGGTGAAGCGGGTTTCTTTTATCTCCACTTTTTCATATTCGTCGATTTCCTGAAATACCTGCTCCAGAGCCTTTTCGTTGGAAACCCTATAAAACTTACCATCTCCGATCTCGGCGATCTTTCTGAGGGTGGTTTCGTCCAACGAACTCTGCACATAATTGGGGCGACCGAACAGGTCCTTTCCCCAAGGCACCTGACCTTCTTTTCCGATACCAATGGTATACATTTTGATGCTGTTCCGACTGGCTAATTCGGCGGCTGTAATAGGATCTATATTTCCCGCGGTGTTATCGCCATCGCTCAGCAGGATCAAGACCTTGGAATTGGATTCCGTTTCCGACATACGATTAGTGGCAACCCCTAAGGCACTGCCAATGGCGGTGCCCCGGTTTTCGATCTTATCGAAATTAATATCGTCGATATAGGTGAACAAAAGATCATAGTCGGTGGTTAGCGGAGCTAGAGAATAAGCATCTCCTGAGAAGATCACAATGCCAATTCGATCTTGGAACCGCCCCCTTATGAACTTTCTGGCCACTTCTTTGGCAGCCTCTAATCGATTGGGCTTAAAATCTTCGATCTGCATAGATTGCGAAATGTCCACCAGGATCATAATGTCAATGCCTTCCGACCACTGTTCCACTTCCTCATTGGTCTTTTGGGGTCGTGCCATTGCTGTTAGCAGCAAGGTAAGCACGATCATGATCAGAATGGTGGGGATAAATCGCAGCAAACTGGCAGGCTGCCATTTAAACTCTTTATCGGGAAAAGCGGAGGCCAGTTTTTGTCTGAATTTCCAATGCACCAGCCATCGGACCAGAAGGAACAATGGAATTAGCGGTATTAGATACAGCCAAATGGGATACTCCCAATCAAAACCCCTGAGGGTTCCGGGTGAAAACCAATTCAGGTTGAACCATGGAGCCCAACTGCTGATTTGCTCAAACATGCTTCAGTTCCTCAATTTTTTTCTGGTATCGATCTATACTGTATTCTTTTAACTTGGTAGACAGTTGATCTACACTGGGAGCATTGAATTGACCGTAGATATTACGGTCCATTAACTTTAACGTATCTTTAAACTCCTGATTTTCTTCAATGGTCACAATTTCTTTAGTAGTGAGTTTGGTATAAGGCAATCCATCCAGTTTTTCCAAGTATCTTTTCCAATAAGCCAGTAAGAACTCTGCCTGTTCTACTGACTTGAGACCCTTGGTTTGAAGCTGAGCAAATTTATTAACAAATCGCTCATGCGCCAGCCGTAGACGGTAAAGTAGTAAACGGGTGCGTATTCGTTTACCAAACACCATCAAGACTACGGCTATTAAAACGCCCAGAACCCCCATGCCAATCAACAGATATGGATAGTTAAAGGCTTTATTGACTTCCTGATAGTTGGCAGTCTCCTTTACTGACAGGGAATCAAGGGACTCCGTTATCATGAATTGCATTATAACGCTGTCCACAGGTGGAGCCAGTGTGAGACTATCGCCACCGGTGATAATATAAATAGGCAGAGTCAGCCTCTGTACGGAATCCATTTCAAAGGTAGTAAATTGGTAAACTACGCTGTCATGGCTGGTAGTGAGGTCCGATTCAGTCTGCTGAAAGCTGCGATCCACGTATTCGAAGGAGCTGAATGAAAAACTGGAGTCCGGGAAAAGGATTTCCATGCCCCGAGGATAGTCCACGATCAGGGTGTAGTCCACAACTTCCCCGACCTTCATAGAGTCTTTTGAGAAGTAACCTCTGGGCTTCACCTCCTGAGCCTGTAAATGTAAGCCGCACAGGGCCAATACCAGTAAAACTAATGGTTTAAGCACTTTTCGGTTTCATTTTGTTCCTCAACTTAAACAGGCGGACCAAACCAGGCACATAATCTTCCTGAGTGTTGATATTTAAATAGTTAACTTGGTTTCGCTTACAAAATTCCAAAAGTTGGTCTTGGTTCCTGTGAAAACTTTTGCCTAAGCGATTACGAAAAAACCGGGAGGAGGTGTTGACCCAGACGGTTTTTTGACTTTCATTATCGTATAAGGGTATGATCCCTAACTTAGGTAGTCGGGTCTCTCTTTGATCGGATAAATGTATGATCACCAAATCGTGCTTTTTGGCCATGGCACGCAGGCTGTCAAAGTAATCGGAGTCAATAAAGTCCGAGACCAGAATAACCACGCTCCGACGTTTTATTAGGTTGAGGGAGAAAGCCAGGGCTTTATTGAGGTTTGTTTTTAAGGAAACAGGCTGGTAGTTGAACAGCTTGCGAATGATCTGGTAGGCATGTTTATTGCCCTTGGCCGGTTTTACATAAAGCTCTTTGCGATCCGTAAAACCGATTAGCCCCACATGCCCTGATTCTTTAACCGCGGCTAAGGCCAATACCCCACAAATCTCTTTTCCTATATCAATTTTTTGTTTGCCGGGAACACCAATTTCCTGACTGGCACTTATATCGAGGATAAAAAACACTGTTTGCTCTTTCTCCTCCTTAAAGGTCTTCACGTAAGTGCCATGTCCTTTGGCAGTAACATTCCAATCAATAGTACGGATGTCGTCACCATATTGGTACGACCTGACATCGTCAAATTCTATACCGGTACCCTTGAAGATAGAATGAAAATTGCCATGCATCTGGGAATTGATGGCCTTTCTGATCTGAATTTCGTAACGCCGTAGTTTATTGAGTAATTGCCTCATTAAGAACAAGTCTGAAGTTTAAAATTAGAACATATTTAAGTATTTTCAGGGTGAGAAAG
>JAOTYN010000503.1 GCA_029861825.1 Cyclobacteriaceae bacterium | reverse complement strand
ATGGCTTCTTCCAGAGTTACAATACCCGGTAGCTCCTGCAATTCGATCGATATTAATTTTTCAGCTTGCTTAGCAGTGGTTTCATCAACCGCCGCTATTAGACAAATTGCTTGACCTATAAAGTTCACTTCGTCCTCAGCCAATACCGGTTCGTCTTTGATTACGGGTCCCATATTATTTATCCCGGGAATGTCCTCTGCGGTTAGCACCGCGTACACCCCGGGCAGCTTTAAGGCTTTGGAGATGTCGATAGACAAAATTCTGCCGTGGCATATTTTACTATAAACTACTCTGCCGTGCAGCAATAATTCGCTTACCTGCAAATCGTCAATATATCGGGCGCTGCCCGTTACATGGTAGTATCCGCTTTCGTGCGCGATATGTTTTGCTTCCCGATCAGGCATGGGTGTCGGTCCAAAATTTCAATAACAGGTTGCGGGCCATAATTCGCCTCCCACCGGCTTCGGCCCGAGCGTCGGAGATGGGAGTAAAGTCCTGGTCTATGATATCCATCGAAAGCTCTACCTGCTCCCTGCTCCAGGGTTTACCCAATAAAGAAGCCTCCGTTTTAGATGCATTTTTAGTCATGGCCGCCATACCTCCGTAGAACAATGAAATATGGGATACAGTAGCATCTTGCTCCAGTTCCAACCGAAAACCACCACTAACCGTAGAAATATCCAGGTCTTTTCGTTTGCTTATTTTATACCACTTTACATGGGTTTGGGTATTGGGAATAGGAATATTAAAGCCCAAAATCATTTCATCTTTTTGCATGGATGTCTCCCGGTATCCGGTTATGAACTCCCGCATGGGCACTAAGCGAGTGCTTTGTGGTCCCACTAATTCAACCTGAGCATCATAAGCCATAAGTATGGGCGCTGTATCGCCTATTGGGGAGGCGCTGGCAATGTTGCCGCCTATAGTAGCTAAATTGCGGATTTGTAAAGACCCGAACACCTTAAGAGTCTCGTACAATGCCGGTAATAGGTCTTCGACGGTCCTCTTAACTTGTTCCAAAGACAAGCCAGCTCCCAAATAAATGTAATGATCGGTAATCTTGAGTTCTTTCAACGGCTTTACCGACGATAGATCGATAATTTCCTCTAAGACTTCATCATTTTTGGTGACTTTCAAAGCTACATCGGTGGCGCCGCTGATCATTACCGCTTCCGGATACATACTTCTTAATTTCACTGCTTCCTGAAGGTCGTGCGGCTGAAAGTATTTCTGATGTTGACTAACAATAGACAACGGATATGACTGCAGGCTTTGTAGGCCTTGAATAGTTTGTTTCTGATCATTAGGGGTCATAGAGGCTTGATCGTGAACTTGCAATGCGGCATCCAGAATAGAGCGGTATCCGGTACAGCGGCATAAATTTCCGGTAAGCGCGTCTTCTGCTACCTCTCGAGAAGATTCAGACTCAGGGTGGTTGTGATGCAAGGCATACAGTGACATAACAAAGCCCGGGGTGCAATAGCCACATTGAGAACCGTCGTGATCGACCATGGCTTTTTGTACGGGGTGGAGATGTTCCGGTGTACCTATATGCTCCACGGTAATCAATGCTTTTCTATGGAGCATAGGCAGAAAGATCAGGCAGGAATCACATGCTTCAACCACCAGTTCGGATTGCTGATTCAAGCTAGCTATCACTACCGTGCAAGCTCCACAATCACCTTCTGCACAGCCTTCTTTGGTTCCTTGAAGCTGAGGATGTGACCTCAGAAACTGTAGAACCGTGGTGGTAGGAGTGTATGGGGTTGATTCATGGAAATCAATAGTACATGCTGTACCATTTAATAAAAAAATAACCGTTCCTGATGCTCTCATGATCCCCGGCGGTCGACCTTATTGGAGTTTGATGATTTCCAAAATACTCAAAATATCCTATTTATAATAGCCGCTAAAATCAATAATGGAACCTTAAGAGAATAGTGTTTTCACTTTGCTAAAATCACATCACATATTCCTACGAAAACTGTCAATAAGTGAAAAAATGCCCTAATAATTTACATTATTTTACTTTTTTACTGTTTTGGGGTTAAAAACAAGCCATAATTTGATTGTTTTTTATAAAAATGTTAATTTTGAGTTTAATTCATAACCTTAAAACGGATTGTTAAAACAAAATTGGCTCATACAATGGCAAAAGCGAAATTGGAGTATATCTGGCTTGATGGATACAAGCCCACACAAAGCTTAAGAAGCAAGACAAAGATAATAAGTGACTTTGGAGGAACACTGGATGAGTGTCCCATATGGTCTTTTGATGGAAGCAGTACAGAGCAGGCGGTGGGCAGTTCGTCGGACTGTTTATTGAAGCCTGTGGCGATCTATCCTGATCCGTCCAGAAATAATGGTTATCTGGTGATGACGGAGGTTTTGAACGCAGACGGCACCCCGCATTCCTCTAACGGGAGAGCTACTATTGACGATGACGATAGTGATTTCTGGTTTGGATTTGAACAAGAGTATTTTTTGTGGCATCCCGCCAATAATCTTCCCTATGGTTTTCCGGAAAGTGGATATCCGAGACCTCAGGGCCCTTACTATTGCGGCGTAGGTGCTGATCATGCCTTTGGCAGGGAAGTAGTTGAAGAACATCTCGATCTATGTTTGGATGCGGGGATTAACATTGAGGGGATCAATGCCGAAGTAGCCATGGGTCAATGGGAATTTCAAGTATTTGCTAAAGGAGCTAAAGAAGCCGGTGACCAGGTCTGGGTAGGTCGATATCTTTTGGAGCGAACTGCCGAGAAATTCGGTTTGGCCATCAATTGGCACCCAAAGCCCGTGACTGGAGATTGGAATGGATCCGGAATGCATGCTAATTTCAGTAATGGTGTACTTAGAAATGCCGGTACCGAAGACGCCTATAAGACTATTTGTGAAGCATTTATTCCTGAGGTGGATTCCCACATTGAGGTATATGGAGCAGATAATCATTTGAGACTGACCGGATTGC
>JAOTYN010000504.1 GCA_029861825.1 Cyclobacteriaceae bacterium | reverse complement strand
TCTTAGGTTAATACTCGGGTCGATTTGATTGTCCATTTCGTATATCTTAAGTCTGCTTTCCTGAGTCCTTTTACCTGCATTTGACAAGTAATCTGCCAAAATAACCCAGCAAAGTAGGCCTTTTTAGACGAATGGACCCAATCCTAGGATGTAAAGATTGCAGTCTATTAACCAAAAGATGGTCTAATTGTTTGATGCCTAAGGCACAAACCTCCAAGGAATGAGTTTATGGCCCTGTTATTTCCTGGGCCATGACGGTAGACAATTGGGATTATTTCGGGACCAACCGATAGATACCTTTACCCTCTATACCCACATACAAATATCCATCTGGGCCCTGCTCTACGTTTCTGACCCGACCAATACCTTTAGCGATACGTTCTTGATTAGTGATCTGGTCCCCTTGTACCGTGGCATGGACCAGGTATGAGAATTTGAGCGAGCCCACGATCAGATCCCCTTCCCATCCTGGATATTTATCGCCTTGAACGAAAGTCAATCCGCAGGGCGCTATAGAAGGCACCCAATAGACCACCGGTTGCTCCATACCGGGCCTTTCCGTACCCTCGGCAAATGAAGTTCCACTATAATTGACCCCATAACTTATTATGGGCCAGCCATAATTTTTACCCGCTTCGATTAAATTCACTTCATCCCCACCTTTGGGGCCGTGTTCATGAGACCAGATCTTGCCGGACTTGGGATCCATAGCCAGCCCCTGCGGATTGCGATGACCATATGAGAATATGGCTTTCTTAGCCCCGCTCTCATTTACAAAAGGATTATCCGATGGTATGCTGCCGTCATCCATTATGCGATATATCTTACCGCCATCTCGGGTAATGTCTTGAGGATTTATATCTCGGTTTCCCCGGTCTCCCACAGAGAAATAGAGAAAGCCTTGTTTGTCAAACTCCAAACGGCTGCCAAAATGCTGGCCTTTAGTAGTATTCGGGCGGGCTTTGTACAGCACCTTTTTATTGTCCAGACGGTTATTATCGTAGGAAAAGCGTGCCACCGTAGTATTGCCTCCACTCCCGTCACCATCAGTGCTGGAATAACACAGGTACAGCCATCTGTTTTGGGAAAAGTCGGGGTGTATCTCAATGTCCAATAGGCCGCCTTGTCCATGGTCGTAAACTGCAGGTACGCCCTGTACAGGTGTTTCCAACAACTCACCATCACGAATGATCCTTATTTCACCCTTTTTTTCGGTTACCAGCATATCACCATTGGGCAAGAAGGTCATGCCCCAGGGGTTATCCAGACCATCTACTAGTAGTTCATAGGTAATGTTCTTGTTGTTACTCCGTATTTCACTGGGCTGCGAATTACAACTGAATACTACCGCCAGGCTGCTAATAATTACTAAGGAAGTTCTTACTTTCATATCTCAAGATTATCTAAAAATTTACTCTATGCCCCGGTCCAGATGCACATAACCTCCGTCAATGCTCCACCACTGACCGGTGGTATGAGCCGAGCGATCGGAAAGCAAAAAGACCACGGCAGCCGCAATCTCCTTGCTGGTAGTCATACGATGCTCCAAAGGAATTTTACGGCAGATCTCCTGCTCTTTTAACTGAGGGTCCCCAAAATTGTTGCTTAACCACGAACGATACAAGGGAGTCATTACTTCTGCCGGCAGCACAGCGTTAACCCGAATGGCATAGGGTAACAGTTCTACCGCCCATTCTCTGGTCAGCGCCAACTGCGCTCCTTTAGAAGCGGCATATCCGGAGGTCCCTCCTTGACCGGTTAGAGCCACTTTGGAGGCAATATTCACGATAGAGCCCTTGCTGTCTTTTAGCCAGGGAAGTGCGAAGTGCACCAGATCAAAATAGTGATACAAGTTATTGGCCACTGATTCCCTGAAAGCCGGGGGGCCCTGTTCTAGGCCCTGATTATCGTTTATTCCGGCATTATTCACTATGCCGTCTATCCGATCAAACCGCTTGACCGTTTGGTCCACCACAGCGCGGCAAAAGTCGGTATCCCTGAGATCGCCTGGTAACAAATGAACCGTTTCATTTTCGCTGTTCAATTCCTTGAGCAGGTCCTGGGTGTTTTTATCCTGAGAACGTGTGCCGATCACTACCCTAGCGCCTTCTTGCACTAATTCCCGAGTAATGCCTTCACCAATACCCTTGCTACCACCGCTGACTATAAATACTTTATTTTTTAAATTCAGATCCATATCGTACCCAGTTTAGGAAATTGTTGAAAATAAGCCAACCGCTGGTCCAATTCCTGGAAACATAGAACTACCCAGCCCACCACACCCCGGATAAAGGCGTTTTGATGGGCCAAATGCAATAAGTAAGTGGTTTCTGGTTCGTGCTGCCGGGCCTGAACTGAAACACAACCCGAAATCGGACTTTCCTTCAATACAGGCTCCAGCTTTTCTGGCAAATAATCCTGCTTCAGCATGTCCATATCATCATTGATCCAGGGGTATTCCAGGAGGTATACTCCCAAAAGTGCTGATGGGCGTCAACGCGATTTATCACACTTACAAGTTATCATTTCAGTGCGAATTAAAGCCAATTACCAAATAATATTGATCTTTACTTCTTCAGGAATCAGTAAAGTGCCGGTGGGAATGGAAGAAATATGCCTGTTTGATCGACTTCAATTGATATTTTGCTATATTAAACCCCATAGAATGTGGATGTGGAATAGACTCTTAAGGTATCCCTTTGATCCAAGCTGAGGAGCTGATAAATATCACCTTTACTTTGATCTCATCCATAGTGTTTGTCCTTCTTTATTTTTATATATAGTAAACCCTTAAAAGGATTCCTATGAAACGAATCATCGTACCCACAGACTTTTCCTCAGGCGCCTGGAATGCTTTGGTCTATGCCATGGATTTGGCTCAAACATTAAATGTGAATCAGCTTTTAGTGCTAAATTCTTATTACGAACCCCATTCTGGAGCTGCCACCATGCTTTCCATTCAAGAACTAAT
>JAOTYN010000502.1 GCA_029861825.1 Cyclobacteriaceae bacterium | reverse complement strand
GGAAATTCCATCCATCTAGTACCTGCAATAAGGAGTCATAAACCGCACCCCGTCTTTGAAAATCCTCTTCCTTAAAGGAGCCCAATTGATCATTGTAGGTATTAACACCTACTTGAGTGGCGAACATAGGGTATTCGCGTAATTCATATTCCCAAAAATAATCCACCAGTTCAGCAACTGAAATTTCCTTAACATCCGTCTTATAGGCACGATCAGCGCAAGACAGAATTAACAGGAGTATCCACAGATATCTCATAACCAGAATTTTTGAATTGCTGGTTTAAATTATCATTTGGGAGGTGGATTTCCTAAAAACATTTTTATCACATGACTACTCGGATAACCAATGCGACCGCACAAGACTGCGAAGTATGGGTGTCAATGGCGCAAAAACTCTGGCCGGATGCCAAACCCTCTGAATTGTCAGAGGAGTTTTTTGGTACTCAAGATCATCCGGAAAAGTGCCTATTTATAGCTTGGGATGATTCCATTGCTCAAGGATTCATTTTCATGTCTCAAAGAAACGAATTCGTGGAAGGAGCCACCCAATATCCCATTGGATACATCGAAGGTATATATGTATCGCCCGATCACCGCTACCACCATGTGGGGTCGGAATTGGTCAAACAAGGGGAATCTTGGTGCCTGAAATCCGGGTGTTCAGAAATTGCTTCAGATGCAGAGATCTTCAATTACGGAAGCCACATTTTTCACTCCAAACTGGGATTTAAGGAAGTCAACCGTATCGCTTGCTTTGCCAAAAAACTGAATACTTAATAGATCCAAATTAAAGCTTATATTTACCCGTACCACCGATATCATTGCTCTCAATGGCTAAACGGGAAGATGTTTTGCATATGCAAAAAGATAGGGCTCAGCGTTGGGCCCTGGAACTTTATGGTATCAGCGGGCAGATAAAGCCGTTGGTCAGCTACCAAGATGTAAACTTTAAGCTGCAGCAGGTGAATGGTCAGAAGTTTATTATGAAGTTGGCGGCCTCCCACACCTCTTGGGAGCTCATTGAGGCCCAGGACAAGATCCTGAGGCATCTGCAAGAATTCAGTAACCAATCTCACAAATTTCCCAAACCAATACCGGCATTAAGCGGTGAAAATTTGCAAAAAGTAGCATACGATGGTCATCATAGATGCTTGAGACTGCTTAGTTTCTTAGAGGGCAAGTTCTTAAACGAGGTAGACCACGCTCCCCAGCTAATGAACGATCTGGGAAGGCTTTTAGGCTCAACCGATCTGTGCTTAGCGGAACTGGATATCGCAGCAATCTCAGCTAACCGGACTCCCTGGGACCTGCAGCACGTACTGCTATGCCTTCCAAAACTGGACGCTATTGTCGATCCCCATTATCGAAGACTGGCCCATTATTTTTTACAACAGTTCGAGTATCAGGTCATACCTCGACAACATGAACTCCGCCAAAGTATTATTCACGGTGATGCCAATGACCAAAATATACTGGTGAAAGACATGGAAATATGCGGGCTCATTGATTTCGGTGACGCCTGCCATAGCTATTTAATAAATGAGCTGGCCATTGCCTTACCTTATGTAATGATGCATAAAGCCAGTCCCCTGGAAATTGCCGGTCAGGTGGTAAGAGGATATCACCAGCAACTACCCTTGCACGCTCAGGAATTGGAAGTGTTGTACTATTTGATCAACGCCCGCCTGTCGTTGAGTTTGATCATGTCTTCATGGGGCATCAAATCCGATCCTCAAAACCAATACCTGGTTTTACACCAACAACCGGTTAAGGACTTGATGGATACTATGCTGGCCCTAAACCCACAGGAATTCGAAGACAGAATAAAATCGGTCTGCAACCTACCGATAACAGTCAGTGCTTCGGCCTCGGAAATGCTGGCGGCGCGTCAAAAACACATCAACAGTAACTTGAGTCTCAGCTACCAGAATCCCCTAAGTATCTATAAGGGAGCCCTGCAGTATCTGTATGAGCGCGACGGACGAACCCTACTGGACGGAGTTAATAATATTTGTCATGTGGGACATTGTCATCCCAGGGTGGTGGAAGCAGCCAGTCGACAAGCCAGCCAATTGAATACTAATACACGCTATTTGTACAGCCAGTTAAATGACTATGCCGCCCGATTATGCGAAACCCTTCCGGAGCCCTTGTCAGTGGTCTTTTTTGTAAATAGTGGCAGCGAAGCCAACGATTTGGCCCTGAGAATGGCCCGCACCTACAGGGGAGCCCAGGACGTGGTGGTACTGGGAGGAGCTTATCATGGAAACAGTACCGCCACCATCGAAGTCAGCCCCTACAAGTATAATAGTCAGGGCGGCCCCGGTAAGCGCAGTTTCATACATGAGGCTGCCATGCCAGATCTGTTCCGGGGCCAGTACCAATCGGCAGCACCCTATTTAGATGATTTCAAGACTTTGCTGCAAAATCTATCCCAGCACAACATTGATTTGGCGGCTTTTATAGCCGAATCCGTTTTAAGTTGCGGGGGACAGATTGTATTACCCCATGGATATCTACAGGCAATTTATCAGATGGTACGAGACGCAGGTGGTCTGTGCATTGCCGACGAAATTCAGGTAGGATTCGGACGGGTTGGAAGCCATTTTTGGGCGTTTCAAACTCAGCAGGTCATCCCTGATATGGTCACCATGGGTAAGCCAATGGGCAACGGTCATCCTCTAGCAGCAGTTATCACCACGCCGGAAATTGCCTCATCCTTCGATACCGGTATGGAATACTTTAATAGCTTCGGCGGTAATCCTGTGAGCTGTGAAATCGGCATGGCGGTTTTGGATATTTTGGAAGAAGAACAACTGCCGCCGCATGCACTAGCACTGGGTGAAAAGCTTCTGGGAGGCTGGAAGCAGTTGCAGGAAGAATTTCCCGAAATTGGAGAAGTTCGGGGTTTGGGTTTATTTTTAGGGATAGAACTGATTAAACCAGGACCCATACTACAGCCAGACGCACACTT
>JAOTYN010000501.1 GCA_029861825.1 Cyclobacteriaceae bacterium | reverse complement strand
TTTAAGAGCATGGGGTGTATGGGGATGGGGTCAATTTGGCCTCAAGGGTAGAAAGCATTGGCATTTCCGGCGGCATTTTAATTTCAGATAAAGTAAATTATGCCATTAAGAATCATTCCGGGATTCAAACACAATCTCTTGGGCACTTTGAGTTTAAGAATATTATTGAACCGGTTGAAATTTTTACCATCACCAACAGCGGCATCAAGATTCCCAATGGGTCAGAACTGAAAGGAAAACTAAAGGGAACCAAAAAATCCATTGCTGTATTACCCTTTGAAAATATGAGCCCAGATCCCGAGAATGAGTATTTCAGTGACGGGATAGCCGGAGAAATTTTAAACGCTTTGGTTAAAGTGGAGGGCTTGCAGGTGATTGCCAGAACTTCCTCATTTGTTTTTAAGGGCAAGAACGTGGATGTGCGTGAGATTGGAAGATTGTTGAATGTGGAACATATCTTAGAGGGTAGTGTTCGCAAAGCCGGCAAACGGGTCCGCATAACGGCCCAGTTAGTCAGTGCCTTAGATGGTATTCATCTTTTTTCGGAATCATATGATCGCAGCCTTGAGGACATTTTTGCTGTGCAGGATGAGATCGCTCAAAAAATAACTAATCGGTTAAGAAAACATTTAGGAGAAACAGAACACCGAGAATTGTTGGTAACCGCACCAACGGAAAATTTTGAAGCTTATGAAAAGTATCTACAGGGTGTTTTCCACCTCAATCAATGGGGTGATGAAGCGGCATTAAATGCCATGCCTTACTTTTATGAAGCAATAGAGATGCAAAATGATTTTTCGCAAGCGCATGCACATTTAGCCACTTGTTATTTATTCCAGGCTTTTGGGGGTAAGATGTCATGGCCTGATGCCCATCAACATGCTATCATTCATATTAACCGAGCTCTTGAATTGGATTCCGATGACTTAGAAGCTCTCTACGCTTTAACGGCTTTTCAATCCTTCCTGGAATGGGATTGGGTAGGCTTGAAAAAGACAGTAGATAAAATCATTAACCTCAACCCGGGGAAAGTGAATTGCTATCATGCTATAGCCACTTACCACTGCATCCTTGGCGACATAGAGGCTGCAATTAAAGCAGAAAAGAAGGGTCTTCAGCTTGACCCGCTTTCCGTGCAATCAAACTTATACTTGGGAGTTTACCATGCTTGGTCCGCCCAACTGGACGAAGCGATCCGCTATTTGGATAAAGTGCTAGAATTAGACCCTAAGCATCGTACGGCTACGGAATTTAAAGGATGGGTGTTTTTATACAAAGAACAGTACCAGTTGGCCGAACAATGGTTTCAAAAAATTGAACCGGCTATGGGGTACCGATTGCATCGTTCCACTTGCTTGGGTTATTTGTATACCAAAACTAACCGCATGGATAAAGCCAAAACCTGCCTACGAGAAATTGAGCAACTTGATGCCACTGCTATAGGACATACATTCAGCATAGACTTAGCCATTCTACATGCTGGTTTTGGAAATAGCAACGAGGTTTTCACCTATCTTGAAAAGGCAATCAAGACTAAAATTGGGGATACTTCTATGTTTTATGGCGCTCCTGTTTTTAATTCCTATAAATCTGATGCCAGATTTCAAAAGTTATTGGATTTAGTAGGAACAGGGCTGCGGGTGGATAAGTTGCAAGTGGAAAAGATTCAGCCGCCCTAAAAGAATGACCATCATAAATCTATTAACCTAGGAATTTGAAGCTTAAGTGCGAAAGCCCCGCTAATGCAATAACGCTTGGTCAGGTTAGTAAATTACCTGCATCATCCCATTTAGCGATCTCATTGCGTTTGCTTTGGTCTACACACTTGGCCAGCCATTCCGGATCATAATCTACATCGTGTTCCGCTAGTACATCAGCGGGTATGCCATCCCAAACGTTGGGCTGGTTGCCTATATAGCCAAGATCATCGATACCTATTTTGGTAGTGTAATATCCGGTTATGGTCAGGTTGCGCATTAAAGAGAAGAACTTGATGCCGTAGGCCATTTGCGGTTTAGCATTATCAGGATCCGGGTAAGCAATGTCGTCAACGATCTGGATCTGTTCCTCATTAGAACAGGAGTTGAATACCTTATTGAATCGCCGATTCGATTCGCCATCCAGCCACATCAATCCCCCTCTCATGGGTAGCTGATGAGCAGGTATATCTTTCACGATGAATTCAATAAACTCAGGAACTTCGGCTTCAGTGGCAGATCCTGCAGTTCCTGTAGCCGGAAGGATAATGTCACAAAGTACGGCAATGGATTCCAGTTCGTGCTCATTTAAGCAGATCTCAGCTCTTAGCTTTTGGTCACGGGCTAACTCTTCCGGTGTACGACCATATAGTCCCTCAGTTTTCGGAGTAATTTCTTCTACAACCGTATCCGGAGTACTGCAGGCGGTAGGGCCCAAAGTAGCTCCGGCCACCGCACCTACCATTAAACTTTTTAAAGTTTCTCTTCTATCCATGGTTCTGTTTTCAGTCTTCAGTTTAAAGTTTCGTTTACTTTAGTTATATGTTCATCTGTTTTAGTTGATCCACAATGTATTCGGAAGTTCTCATTGATAAAGCAAGAATGGTCCAAGTACAGTTTTTGTCGGCTTGGGAAACAAATGGACCTCCGTCTACGATAAAAACATTATCGGCATCGTGTAGCTGCTGCATGGGGTTAGTAACTGAGTTTTTTGGATCAGTTCCCATTCGAGTCGTACCCACTTCATGAATGATTTGTCCCGGGGCCAAGAGGCCATAATCCTGTTCCGGGCCTGGAGTTTCACCGAATACGGTTGCGCCCATAGCATCAAAGATCTCTTCAAAGGTTTGATGCATGTGTTTGGCTTGCAGCCTCTCATGATCGGTAAAGGTATAATCGAATCTCAATACGGGGATGCCAAATTCGTCTACTACATTTGGGTCAATCTCACATCGGTTCTCAGCTCGGGCGATGCATTCACCTCTACCTGAAATGCCCAA
>JAOTYN010000089.1 GCA_029861825.1 Cyclobacteriaceae bacterium | reverse complement strand
TCTGGAAGACACCAATGGTGATGGTAAAGCCGATAAGCAAATCACTTTTGCCGACGGATTGCATTTGCCTACAGGATTTGAATTCGCACCGGAGGGGGTTTATGTTTCTCAGGGCACAAATTTGGTGCTTCTCAGTGATAACGATGGGGACGATATAGCTGATCGCCGAGAAATAATCCTGAGTGGTTTCGATGATCACGATACCCATCATGTGATTAGTGCATTCTGTGCAGACCCTTCTGGGGCCATTTACATGGGCGAGGGAGTTTTTCTACACACCAACGTAGAGACTCCATATGGAACCGTGCGCGCCACCAACGGTGGGTTTTATCGATATAATCCCATGAGAAAACGGTTGGAGCGCACAGCCCAGGTAGCGATCCCCAATCCCTGGGGTATTGCCTTTGATCGCTGGGGTCAGAATTTTTATTGTGAAACCTCCGGCCCCCATCTGCGCTGGATGATGCCCTCCACTATCAAACCCCGGTACGGTGTGGCTACTCACAAGGGTTTCAACCTTATTGAAGAAGAACATCTGGTCCGACCAACCTCAGGCATCGAATTTATATCCAGCCGGCATTTCCCTCCGGAAGTACAAGGAGATTTATTAATCAATAATACCATAGGCTTTTTGGGAACAAAACAACACCAATTTAGTGACCAGGGGACCGGGTACCAGAGCAAGCATCGTCAGGATCTATTGCAGTCGTCGGACTTTAATTTTCGACCGGTAGATCTGGAATTTGCCCCGGATGGTTCACTTTATTTGGTGGATTGGCACAATATTTTAGTAGGGCATATGCAGCATAATGCCAGAGACCCTTTGCGCGATCATGTACACGGTAGAATTTACCGTATAACCTACCCTTCCAGGCCCTTGGTAACCCCTCCTCCTGTTCACAATGCCTCCATCCATCAGCTACTGGACAACCTAAAGCTGCCGGAATACCGCGCACGTTATCGTAGTCGTAGAGAGTTGAGGGGACGAAACCACCAAGAGGTTTTGGAAGAAGTGAACACCTGGGTAGCCGCACTGGACAGTACGGAAGCTCACTACGAACATCATTTGCTGGAAGCATTTTGGGTATCCTGGGGCTTAAACAAATTGAACCAACCTCTGTTGAAAATGCTGATGAAAGCCCAGGGCTTTAAAGTAAGGGCGGCAGCCATTAGGGCGGTCCGCTATCAGCAACATCTAATGTCCGAAAGCCAGCATCTTGATTTTGTGAAACAAGGAGCTGCTGACCCCCATGGCAGGGTGCGTTTAGAAGCCATTGCCACTGCTTCCTGGATGCCTACCGCCAGTGGATTACAGGTGTTGGAAATCGCCTCACAGCAACCTCTGGACCAATGGATGGTACCTGCTTATGAGACTGCCTTAGCTCATTTGAATGGTGAATCAATTGATGAGAAACTGGAACAGGTGGCCCAAACCAATTTGAAAGGAGATGACCTGGCGTTGTTTAGTCATGGCAAGGAATTATACCAAAAAGATGGTTTCTGCGTCACTTGCCATCAGGTTGACGGCAAAGGGTTAAGTGCTTCAGGATTTCCTCCGTTAAATGGAACCAACTGGGTATTGGGTAGTAAAGAACGACTTATCAAGATCACGCTAAAAGGATTGCAAGGTCCCATCATGGTAGATAAAGAGTACCCAGGTCAGGTACCCATGACTCCTTTTGAAGGTTTGATGGATGACCAGGAGATTGCAGCGGTTTTAACCTTCATAAGGAATTCCTTTGGTAATAGCGCCTCCCCAATTTATGCAGAGGAGGTGTCGAAGGTGCGGTCGGAAGTGTCAGGAAGAAAAGGATTTTACACGGCAGAAGAGCTGCTTGCAGATCACCCCTGGGAGTCAGCACAATAATAAAAAAGTTTCACTTATTGCACATTTGTTCATAGAGCACTTAACTTATATCACATGCACATAGCCATACATAACTGGATGCGAGCGGAGCCCCTGGAACAAACCGCTGCCCGCATCTCACGTCAGGGATACCACGCTCTGGAAATACAGGGTGCGCCGGAGCTTTATGATCTAAGTGAGGTACGGGAGCTATTGAAAAAATATAATTTGAAGTGCTGGGGCTCCGTCACACTCATGATGGAAGAGCGCAACTTAGTGGCCAGAGATGAAGCCCAACGGGCCACTTCCATTCAATATGTTAAAGACATTATTACCATGGTCAAAGAACTTGATGGTCACATGGTTTCGGTGGTGCCGGGTACCGTAGGCAAGATTGTGCCAGACGGCCGGCCTAAAGAAGAGTGGGATTGGGCCGTGGAAGCTCTAAAGGACTGTTACGAATATGCCGAAACCAGTGGGGTCCTTATTGGAATAGAGCCCATCAATCGCTTCGAAACCTATTTTATAAACAGGGGTTCTCAAGCCTTAGCTCTTGCAGAGGCAGTAGGCCCTAATTGCGGGGTTTGTCTGGACATTTTTCATATGAATCTGGAAGAATCGGATTATCAGCAGACCATACGCGATTGCCGTCATCGCTTAGTGGGCTTTCATGTGGCCGACAATAACCGTTTTGCTCCCGGTATGGGTACTCTCAACTGGAAAGAGATCATTTCCACTCTTAAAGAAGTAGGATATGACGGGGCCCTCTCCGTAGAGTTTTGTCCGCCTTTGGATCGTACACCGGCTAATCCCTATCCCGGAAGTATCGATGAGAAGCCGGAAGGGCTCACACCCGAGCAGCTGAAGTTCTTAGAAGACCATGGGAGCTCTGCTTTTACCGAGGAGTTTTACAGCATGCTGACTCAACGCTCAATCGACACACTTTTGCCATTGATCACATAGTAAGATCTTATGAAAATAGCTAAAGTAGAAGCTTATTGGCTGCAGTGCCCCATACCACCGAAAAAACAACACCGGTCGGACTATGGGCTGCTAACTGCTTTTGATATGACCCTGGTAGTCATTACCACCGAAAGTGGCCTGAAGGGTTTTGGTGAAGCAAAAGCCGCTGTGGGTTCCTCCGGTGTATGCGCCTCCATTGTAACCTGTATTGAACGTGAGCTAGCGCCTATGCTTATCGGCCAGGATGCTCGTAATCTCAATGAGCTTTGGGTTAGGATGTACAACGGCAGTCGCGATCATTATGCCCTGGAAAGAGGTCGGGGATTTCCTATTTTGGGGAATCGCGGTCTCACCCTATCCGCTATCAGTGGTGTCGATATGGCCTTATGGGATTTGCTGGGAAAATTCCTCAATGCGTCAGTAGTACAGTTATTAGGAGGAAGTCTTCGGGAAACCTTACCTGCCTATGCCAGTGGAGGCTGGGCAGACGCCGCTTCCATTGGTGATCAGTTATTAGGTTACACGAAAAAGGGCTTCCAGGCAGTAAAAATGAGAGTGGGAGTCATGGACGGCGTTGTGGAGGCCAGTGCCGAACGGGTCCAGGCTGCCAGAACTGCCCTGGGGTCAGACATCAAACTCATGGCCGATGCTCATGGGACCTTTTCAGTAGCGGAAGCCAAGAGGTTTTGTCGATTAGCAGAGGATAGCAATCTCTACTGGTTGGAGGAACCTGTTTCTCCTGACAATAAGCCAGGGACGGCCGAAGTAAGGGCCAGCACTTCAACGGCTATCGCAGCTGGAGAAAGTGAGTTTACCCGCTTCGATATAAGGGACTTAATCAATTTGCAGGCGGTGGATGTTTTACAACCGGATGCCGCTATAGTAGGGGGTATTTCTGAAACTTGGCGTATAGCTGCCCTGGCCTCCACTTACGAACTGGAACTAGCCCCTCATTGTTGGGGTTCAGCCTTATCCTTTATGGCTGGTGCCAGCATTGCTTTTGCCAGTTCCTCAGCCTCCATTATCGAGTTTTCCAGTGGTGGAAACCCCATGATGTACGACCTGGTCAATGAAAACATACAGGCCGTCGACGGCATGATCATCAAACCTCAGGATCCCGGATTAGGACTAACCTTAAATTGGGATTTTATAAAAGAATACCACCAATCATAAACCAATAAATCTCCGGGACTATGGCTAAGATAACCACTATTAATCATGTAACGCTTATTGTGGACCAGCTGGAAAAAGCAGCTGAATTCTATGAGCAAATACTGGGATTGGAAGTGATCCCCGCTTTTGTATTTGACTACCCTACCGCTTTCTTTAGAATTAACGATCAACAACAATTGCACCTCACAGAATGGGAGGACCAACAATCGTTTAGAGGTCATATCTGTGTGACCGTTGATGACTTTAATAGCTTATTCTGGCAGGTAAAGGAAATGGGTATCATCGATATCAAACCCTGGGGTAAGCTGCGACAACTCCCCGATGGCGCTATGCAACTCTTCATACGGGATCCGGCCAACAATTTGTTGGAGATCTCATCACCGCCAGACTACCAGGTGGATCCCAAGATCTTTGAAGATGAATTTTATCAAGAAGGTCTTTACGTTTCGGGCCGAAATGACTTTAGGGGTTACAAGAGTGAGGACGCCACCCTTTATCATGGAGGGGACGAGCCGAAAAAATGAGCCGCCGGCCCCATGTGTTAATGTTGGAATCCATAAGCGATAAAGCTAGACGCATTCTGGTACAGAATACGTCTGTTGTTGAAACCTTTACTCCGGAAGCCGCTATGGAGGCCTGTCAGCAGCAAGAAATCCACGGGATCGTCACTCGGGGAAAAGGTCAGGTAGACCAAGCCCTGATAAAAGCATGTCCTCATTTAAAAGTAATCGCTCGTTGTGGAGTGGGGTTAGACAATATCGATGTAAGCTGCGCATCTCACCACAAGGTTAAAGTGATAAACCTTCCAGGATCCAACGCCTATACAGTGGCCGAGCATACCTTAGCCCTCATGCTAAGCTTGCAAAGAAGACAGTTCCAATCCATAACGCAGGTGAAAGCCGGGAATTGGGATTATCGCAATCATTACCAGGGAGATGAGATCAGAGGCAAGACGGTGGCGATACTGGGCCTGGGTAATATAGGCAAGAAAGTGGCCCAATTGATTGACGCATTTGGAGGAAATGTTATTTATTGGGGCCGGCAACTTCAAGAGTCTCCATATACCTTTTGCACTTTAGAGGAAGCCTTAATGTCCGGCGATACTGTGAGCTTGCACTTGCCTTTAGTTAACGACACAGAAAACTTGTTGGACAAGAAGAGGTTAGCCTTAATGAAATCTGGTGCGCTGTTAATCAATACCTCCAGAGGGGCCATCGTCCACGAGCCCTCACTGATTACAGCCTTACAAAACGGGGCTGTAGGAGGATATGCTACGGATGTCCTAACCGAGGAGCCCCCCGCCCCGGATCACCCTTTCCTCCATATGGATCAGGTCTTGGTTACCCCTCACAGTGCTAGCCTTACCGCCACAACATATCGCCAAATGTGCGAAATATCTGTGACCAACCTTCTGGCTCTCTTAAGAGATGAAGCTATCGATAAAAAATACATATTTAACCGCAGCCTGTTATGAAGCTCACTACCCTTTGTTTTACAGTACTATTGCTGATCCCCTTAGGTGCCTGCCAACCTAATACCCAAGAAGCGCAGAATGTTCCAGATGCTGAAATCGCCCCGCTTTCATGGCTTGAATTACCGGGATCACCGGATCGTGCCAAGAACAAAAAAATAGTATTAATAAGTGGTGACGAGGAATACCGATCGGAGGAAATGCTACCGCAACTGGCCAAAATCCTGGCCGAGCATCATGGGTTTGACTGCATAGTGCTGTTTGCTCAGGATCCTGCCCGTCCTGGAATTGTAGACCCCAACTATCTATATAATATCCCGGGACTGGAAGCTTTGGCAAAAGCCGATCTGGTGGTATTGTTTACCCGGTTTCGAGCGCTTCCCGATGAACAAATGCAGCATATTCAGGCCTATATACAAGCCGGTAAGCCTATAATAGGCCTCCGTACCGCTACTCATGCATTTAACTTTACAGATAGTACCAGCAGGTGGTATCCCTGGGGTAACTATCACAATGATCCCGAGAGTGCCTGGGATGGAGGTTTTGGCCGGCTGGTGTTAGGAGAACGTTGGCATACGCACCATGGGTATCACAAACATCAAAGCACCAGGGGTATTATAGCTGCAGAACATCCTATAACAAGAAACTTAGATAAAACCCCCATATGGGGTCCTACGGATGTTTATGGGGTTAGAATACCGTTACCCGGCGATGCTCTGCCTTTAGTGCTGGGCCAAGTGCTCAACAGGCAGGGATCCTTTAGTGAGAACGATGTCAATTTCGGTCTGAGGCCCACGGATAATGAAGTGGCTACTGTTAATCCCGCTGCTGAGGAACCGTACAATCCCAATGATCCTCCTATGCCAATCGCCTGGACAAAAAGTTATCAGCTGCCTGATGGAGAAAGAGGCCAGTCATTTACCTCCACCATCGGATCGTCCACCGACTTTGCCAATGAAGGCGTGAGGAGATTGCTGGTCAACGCAGTCTACTATTTATTGGATCTTGAGGTACCCCAACAAGCCCGTGTCGATCTGGTGGGAAACTACCAACCCTCTGCCTACAGTTTTCACGACGACAGCTATTGGGATGAAAAGCAGTTGAAAATAGCGGATATGAACCCCTAATCCCCTTTTGCAGAGTAGGTTTGACAGTTGTTAAAATATGTTAATGATATATTTGCTGTCAATATTCACGTATTTTTGTACCTATGTCAAAAGGTACTATTCGCTTGATAACCATACTGATGGGCATCTCCATGATCGGTTTGGTGAGCTTTCAACTGTATTGGATCAATAGTGCTTTAAAGATCAACGAAGAGCGCTTTAATCAGGATGTCCACCAGGCACTCAATAAAGTGGCATCTAAGTTAGAACAGCAGGAAGCGCTTTTTACCATCAGCAATAGCTTTGAAACTACTTTCGATCTTAGTGAGCTTGATTCACTGTCGTTCGACACCCTGACTTTAGTCGATCGTATACCCAAGATCAAGCTACACGATCAGGACAGTGCACTGGAAGATCACTCCAACTTGCAGGTTTCTGTTGAGCAGGAAGGTTTCAAATTAGACTTTGAGCAGGACAACACGCTGAAAGCTCGGTCCCTGGGAGAAAACGACGATCAAAAGCTGGCTTTTGAGATCAAGAAGATACAGCAGAAGGCCGATTCTATTAAAGAAAAGAATAAGCTCCGCAGTAAATCGGAAATGGTGACCATCATTTTGGATGAACTGCTCACGGGTAAAAGGAAAATGGAAAATCGGTTTCAGCCTGAGCAGCTGGATTCCTTATTGCGCATGGAGTTCTTGAATCAGGGCATTAATCTGTCCTACCAGTATGGGGTGCTGGACCATGCGGAAGATACCTTGATCTACATCAACACTGATGAACAGGACCAATCCTTGCTGCTATCAGATCTAAGAGTTACACTATTCCCAAATGACATTATTGGAAATACCAACTTCCTGCTAGTACACTTTCCCAACCAACAAGAATACCTAATCGGAAAGATATGGCTACCGCTATTCCTGGCAGCTATTTTGATCCTCATTGTAATAGCCTGTTTCGCCTATGCCATCATTACCATCCTCCGGCAAAAAAAGCTGTCGACCATAAAGAATGACTTTATAAACAACATGACGCACGAGTTCAAGACTCCCATATCCACCATTTCACTGGCAACCGAAGCGCTGCAGGACCGCAGTATGACCAAAAACCAGGGACTGGTGGATCGCTATCTGAGAATAATCGATGTAGAAAACCATCGCTTAAGTCGCCAGGTGGAGAAAGTGCTACAAATCGCCTCGCTGGAAAAGGAAGATTTCGAACTAAAAATCGAAGAGGTCGACGTACATAAAGCCATTGAAAAAGTCTTGGAGAACATTACCCTGCAAGTAGAGAAAAAAGGCGGGAACATTACTACTGACTTTAAAGCCACCAGTCAAATAATCCCCGCCGATGAGCACCATCTTACTAATATCTTTTACAATCTGCTGGATAACGCAAATAAATACACTGATAAGCCGCCCATGATCAATATCACTACCGATGATGCTCCTGGTAAAGGCATTTGGATTAGGATCATTGATAATGGTATTGGAATGACTAAGGAGGTAATCAACAAGATTTTTGATAAATTCTATCGCAAACCCACTGGCAACCTCCACGATGTTAAGGGATTTGGCTTGGGATTAGCCTATGTAAAAGCACTAATCGAGGCCCATGGAGGAGACATACACGTTAAGAGCTCTGCTGGAAAAGGCAGTGTCTTTGAAATATTCTTACCGAATCCAGGAACATGAAAAAAGAGAAGCTATTGATCGTTGAAGACGACCTTAACTTGGGTCAGATCTTAAAGGAATATCTGGAAGCTAAGGGATTTGACACTCATTTATGTCGCGACGGAGAAGAGGGCATCATTACTTTCCGTAATCAAAAATTTGACCTCTGCATCCTGGATATCATGATGCCAAAGAAAGACGGATTTACCCTGGCTAAAGAAATCCGGTTGACCGACAAGCACACCCCTATCATATTTCTTACGGCTAAGTCCATGAAAGAAGACACCTTGGAAGGGTTCAAGATCGGCGCAGACGATTATATCACCAAGCCCTTCAGTATGGAAGAGTTGTTACTGCGTTTGATGGCCATTCTCAGACGCACCGGGTCCCTGCAAAACAAACATCAGAATACCTTTCAGTTCGGATCCTTTATATTCCACTACGATCAACAGATGCTCAATCACGGTGATGAACAGCAAAAACTGACTTCCAAAGAATCGGAATTATTGCGGTTGCTTTGCCAAAATATCAACCATACCTTAGACCGATCAGCGGCTTTAAAGACCATTTGGAAAGATGACAGTTACTTCAATGCCCGCAGCATGGATGTGTATATTGCCAAGCTCCGAAAATATTTGAAAAAGGACGATGACATCCGCATTCTGACCATTCATGGAGAGGGTTTCAAGCTTGTATCTTTAAAATAGATTCCGTAGTTTTATTATTCCCATCAAGCGAATTTTGGGAATTCCAGTTATCCCTGTTTTGTCCTCTTAACCAAGAAAAATAACAGGCCTTATTTATGATCCACTTGATTCCTTCCATAACGGTTATGAAGGGCAAGACTACCCGTCTTACCCCTGGGGAATTTAGTAAGGAAAAAGTATACGATCAAAGCCCCTTAGAGTTAGCCATGCAATTTGAAGCTGCCGGGGTTAGTCAAATACACCTGGTAGATCTTGAAGGAGCCCGGCGAGGAAGTTCTGTCAATTATCAGGTGCTGGAAGCCATATGCGGGCATACCAATTTAAAGGTGAGTTTCAGCGGAGGGATATCCACCGATGGAGATATCAGCAAAGCTTATGAATATGGGGCGCATAATATCATTGCCGCCACCATCGCAGCCTATCGTCCTGAGTACTTCGCTTCCTGGATCATGTCTTATGGCCGTGAGAGGATAGTCCTGGGAGCCGATTCCATACAGGGTAAAATAGCCATTAGGGGATGGCAAAAAGATACCGCTATAGATTTATTCGAGCACATCGAGTACTTCTTTAACAGGGGCTTGAAATATGTAAAGACCACCGATATTTCCAAACACGGAGCCATGTCTGGACCTTCTCTGGAATTGTATAAGGAGATACTGGAACGTTTTCCAGGCATTTGTTTACTGGCCAGTGGTGGGGTGCGTTCCGTGGAAGATATAGAACAGCTACAAGAACTGGGTGTATGGGGTGTCGTGTTTGGTAAAGCCTTTTATGAAGGTGTGCTAACCTTAAAGGATCTGGAGAAATTCTTGATCAGTGTTTAAATAGCAGGTGGAGCCAACTTTTGGTACAACTGGTTTAGGTTAACTCTCGACCAACCACTGGAATTACTCTCATCTTGTCGGCGATTAACAATCTTGAAGATATCAGCGTACTTGATCTTGTAAATCAAATAAAAGACAAAGTTGAAAGAGACACTAGAGATACTAACACCCTCTTCATCAGTAGCTGGTTCCTCGTTTTGAGCCGCATCAACTGTTGTTACCTCATTACCAGCGTTATCCTGCTCAACTTGTTCATTTTTTGTGTCTTTTTGGGAATTTTTGTTATTGTCGTTATGGCCTTCGGTAGCATAAACTACTGTGGCTAAGACCATAAGTATAGTTAAACTGAATATTTTCAGGCTGTTAAGGCTAAAAAAAGAATTCATTGGGGTTCGGATGAGTTCAGTTGTTGTGCTTTATGAATAACGTGCATAAGGCGAAAAAGTTACGAAAATAGTTTAGATTTATCCAGCGTTTCCGCAACCTAAAAGCATGCTGAGATTTTCAGAATTAGCTACAATTACCGGGGGTAATTTAGTCCAATTACATGTCGACCAGCCGATCGATAGATTGCTCATAGACAGCCGGCAGCTAATTGTTCGTCCCCAATCGGTTTTTGTAGCCATTGCAGGCCCGCGTCACGACGGCCATGATTATTTAGTGAACACATATCAACAAGGTATCCGGAATTTCATTGTGGAACGACCTTGGCAGTCGCCACCTGCAGAGGCCAATATATTGATAGTACCTAATTCCCTACAGGCCCTTCAAGCTTTGGCTCAGAACCACCGCCAGCAATTCGATCTTCCTGTACTGGGCATTACCGGTAGCAATGCCAAAACATTGATCAAAGAATGGCTCTATCAACTGTTGCCCGATAAGAAAGTGGTTAAGAGTCCTAAGAGCTACAACTCACAGGTTGGAGTGCCACTTTCGGTATGGCAGCTGCATGCAGGTGCTGATTTTGCCATTTTCGAAGCGGGAATTTCTCAGCCCGGTGAAATGGCCAATCTGGAAGCGGTAATTGGTCCTACTATGGGAATTTTTAGCAACATCGGGCCGGCACATGATCGGGGGTTCAGCGACCTGGAAGAAAAAGTTCAAGAGAAAGCACTCCTTTTCAAGAATGTTCACAAAGTAATCTACCGTAAAGATCACCGTCTTATTCACAAAGTACTGAATCAAGAGTTGTCCACAGATCAATTACTTTGCTGGTCCGATACGGAATCAGCGGATGTAACTTTTAACATTCGGGTGGCGGCAGACTTCAGCTTTTGTGACTGGCAATACCGGGGGCTAAGGGGTGAAGTTAAGGTGCCCTTTAGCGATCCTGCCTCATTAGAAAATCTGATGCATTGTTTGACGCTGTTGCTGTACTTGGATTATTCACCTGAGGAGATCCGCAGCCGTGTATTGAACCTGGAAAGTGTTCCTCATCGT
>JAOTYN010000088.1 GCA_029861825.1 Cyclobacteriaceae bacterium | reverse complement strand
GCTATGCGCAAGATTGAGAATAGCGAGTTGGACCGATTAAATGTGGAGGAGTTTAAGCGGCACCCCAAGAACCCCTTAGTTCTGGTCTTAGATGACATTCGCAGCATGCACAATGTTGGGTCGGCCTTTCGTACCGCCGATGCTTTTTTACTGGAGAAGATCTACTTGTGCGGCATTACTGCCACCCCGCCGCACCGGGACATTAACAAGACGGCTTTGGGGGCTACGGAATCAGTTGATTGGGAGTATGCAGCTCAGGCTTCAGAAATATTGGCGGGATTGAAGGACCAGGGGTACCATATTCTGGTAGTTGAGCAGACCGATCACAGTACCTTACTGCCGCAGTTTCAACCGCAGTCGGAACATAAATATGTATTGGTATTTGGCAATGAGGTATTTGGTGTGAAAGAAGACCTATTGCTTTTGGCAGATGAGCATTTGGAAATTCCCCAGTTCGGCACTAAGCATTCCTTAAATATTTCGGTAAGCCTGGGGATTGTGGTTTGGTCGCTGATGGAAAAAATGAATCTATTAGGCACCCCCTAAAAAAGAGAAAGCCCCATGACTAGCATCACAGGGGCGTTCTCAACACATAAACCAAGAAACTAACTGAAACCAATCTTTGATTGGCAATCGAGTAAACATTGCTACTCAATTATTAATTTTAACTCAAATGTAATACCGATTATCATACCAAAAATAACATTAAGACAAAGCTCTACAGATTTTCGACAAACCCTTCAAATCCTTGGATAAAATCATTTTTGAAAAAACCCAGGAATTAGTTGTTGACGGATCACAATTGAAATAAATTGCTTATACCTTTAATTAACATTACCGATTACCAAATTGTTTTAATAAATGTCGTACCGTACAGAACATGATACTATGGGTGAGGTTCAGGTGCCCGCTGACAAATATTGGGGGGCCCAAACCCAAAGATCCCTGGAGAATTTTGCAATAGGAGGTGAGGCTATGGTAATGCCTCTGGAAGTTATCAAAGCCTTTGCGGTTTTAAAAAAAGCTGCTGCGCTAACCAACCATAAACTGGGTGTTCTGGATGAGTCTAAAGCCCAATTGATTGCTCAGGTTTGTGATGAAATAAGTGGCGGTGAGCTGGACGATCAATTTCCACTAAAGGTATGGCAAACCGGTTCGGGAACTCAAAGTAATATGAACGTAAACGAGGTGGTGGCAAACCGGGCGCATGTCATTTCCGGGGGCAGCTTGAATGACACCGTCAAAATCATTCACCCCAACGACGATGTGAACAAATCCCAGTCCTCCAACGACACGTTTCCCACCGCTATGCACATTGCAGGTTATCGCAAGATTGTGGATGAAACCATACCCAAGGTCAGCGCCCTGCGCAATGTGCTTCATGCGAAAGCTCAGGCTTTTGCGGAAGTCGTAAAAATCGGTCGCACCCATTTTATGGATGCAACACCTTTGACCCTGGGTCATGAGTTCAGTGGATATGTATCCCAATTGGATCATGGCTTGACGGCCTTAAAAAACACCTTGCCCCACCTGTCGGAAGTTGCATTAGGTGGTACAGCGGTAGGGACCGGCTTAAATACTCCTGTTGGTTACGCCGAGGCTGTGGCTCAAGAGATCGCTAACATTTCAGGATTACCATTTGTTACGGCAGATAACAAGTTTGAAGCTTTGGCAGCACATGATGCCATCGTGGAATCATCAGGTGCTTTGAAGCAACTGGCGGTTAGCCTGATGAAAATAGGTAACGATATTCGCATGCTGTCCTCAGGCCCCAGAAGTGGTATCGGCGAGATCCTGATACCTGAAAACGAACCGGGATCATCCATAATGCCTGGCAAAGTGAACCCTACCCAATGCGAAGCGCTCACTATGGTTTGTGCGCAGGTTATTGGAATGGATGTGGGCATCTCAATTGGAGGTATGAACGGGCATTTCGAATTGAATGTATTTAAGCCCATGATGATCTACAACTTCCTTACCAGCGCCGGATTGCTGGGTGATGCCTGCGAATCATTTCGAAAGAATTGTGCGATAGGAATCGAGCCCAATCATGAAGTGATCAAAGAGAAGCTGGAGGAATCCCTAATGCTGGTGACAGCCCTCAATACTCATATTGGCTACGAGAATGCGGCTAAGATAGCCAAGAAAGCCCACCAGGAAGGCACTACCTTGAGGGAGGCGGCAATTGCTTTGGGGTTGGTAACTGATGAGCAGTTCGATCAATGGGTGAAACCCAAAGACATGATAGGGTCATTAAAGTGACCAGACTAACTTATGTGCCTATTTTTGAAACCGGCTATTAATTTTGTGACATATTTTCGTAGATTCGTACTTGTAACCTAATCTTGGAATAATGAAAAAAATAGTATTGTTAAGCGGGTTGTGTATTTTTTTAAGCTCACCGGTGCTGATGGCGCAGCTGTCCAAAGCGGAGGCCAAGCAATGGAAGAAGACCAAAAAGTCCATGCAAGTGGAAGAATTCAAGACAATGGTGGAGGAGAACAGTACCTTGAAACGGCAGGTTAACCAATTGAACTCCGAGTTTGCCAGTATGGAAACGGAGCTTCAGAACAAAAGGGAAGAGGTTTCGGTATTACAGGTTAAAGTGCAAAATCTTCAACAAGATCTAGCGGAAGCCAGAACGCTGGATATTAGCGATGATTCCAATACTAATAATACCAAAGTGGCCAAAGGGGTAGTATTTAAAGTACAGATTGGGGCTTTTCGCAATAAAGACCTTTCCAAGTACTTCAGCGCTAGTGAGAATTTCGGCGGTGAGGTAGATGCCGACGGCACTCAACGTTATACGCTGGGAAATTTCTCGGACTACTGGCAGGCCGATAAGTTCAAAAAGTATCTGCGTGAGATGGGAGTTAAAGATGCCTGGATCGTTCCCTATAAGGACGGTCGGCGCGTACCCATGAAAGACGTTTTGGAAGGGGTGATCTAATAACGGTTAAGATATTGAAGCTCAGTAAAAAGCAGTGCAGTTATGTACTGCTTTTTTTATTCCCTCCGTTATATGGTTGTTAAAAGGTGTATTTATGGAGTTTCTATTCTTATTATCCGGTTTGATAATCGGTGTGACCTGTACCTATTTGGTTTGGAAAAGCACTACCAGTTCAGTCATTACTAAAGAACAATATCTTGATCTCGACAAGGAGAAATGCTTGATAGCGGATCGGTACAAGATAAGAAAAGAGCAATTGGCCAACCTGCAAGCCTCGTATAAAGAGAAGGAACTGGCGGAGTTTGAATTAAGAGCTAAGATTGCCCAGTATCAGACAGAACAAAAAAACTGGCAGGATCGCTTGCAGGCGGAAAGAGCTCGCCAAGAAGAACTGCATCAGCAATATACCAACCAGTTTGAGAATCTGGCCCAAAGATTGATACAGCGCAACGCTCATCAGCTAACGGACATGAACGAGGAGAAGCTCAATACCGTGTTAGGTCCGTTACACCAAAAACTGCAGTCGTTCGAAAACCGCATTGAGGCCACTCATCAGGAACACACAGTTGGCAGTAAACTGCTTCAACAGGAGGTTCATAGACTGGCGAAATTGAATCACCAGATCTCGGAAGATGCCCGAAACCTAACCCAGGCATTGAAAGGCAACAATAAAACACAAGGGTTGTGGGGTGAAGTGGTGTTGGAGCGAATACTAGATCATAGCGGGCTTCAAAAAGGGCAAGAATTCTTTACCCAGGGTGCGGGTATGAAATTAAGGAACGAGGAGGGGGTAGCCCAACGTCCGGATGTCATCGTTATGCTTCCGGAAAAGAAACATATTATTATAGATGCTAAGGTATCACTTAAGGCTTACGAAGCCTACATAAACTCCGATAATGAACTGCTGCAGAGGCAACAACTCAAACAGCACTTGCATTCATTAAAAGGGCACGTTAACAACTTGAGTGCTAAGTACTATCAGAAGCTTGACCAGCTACACAGCCTGGATTTTGTGTTGATGTTCCTGCCGGTGGAAGGAAGTTTAAGTGCAGCATTGCAATCCGATCAGCAGGACCTCCTCAGCTACGCTTGGGAGCGTAAAGTAATTATGGTTACCCCTACTACTTTGCTTGCCACCTTAAAAACCATCGCCTTTCTATGGCGCAATGAGAAACAGCACCGCAATGCCCTGCAGATCGCCAAGGAAGGAGGTAGGATCTATGATAAGCTTTGCGGTCTTATCACAGATCTAAATCAGTTAGGGAAAGGGCTAAACCAATCACAGCGTATGTTTCAGCTTTCCATGAATAAGCTGGCCAATGGCAAAGGGAATCTAATTTCCAGAGCAAAAAAATTGCGGGAGCTGGGTGCTGAAACTCACAAGCAGTTGCCCTCCGAACCCAGTTACAGGTAAAAAATTATTATTAGGATAAATAAAATGATCATGACCAGGTACATAATTACATCCACCCGGATGTACGCTTTCCAGCGGTCATATTGTTCTTTTAGTTTTTTCAACAATTCAGAATGGCGGTCAGAACAATTTAGAAATATTATCTTTTAAGTTTATACGGGTAATTCGTTATTTTACGGGGTATGCAGAAAAAATGGGTGTTTAAAGATTTACCCCAAGATCCAGAAATTAATGCCCTGTCAACGGCACTCAATATTGACAGGAATCTAGCGGCCATATTGATCCAGAGGGGAATCGACGATTTCCAGAAGGCCAAAGATTTTTTTAGACCCTCTCTCCAGCAATTGCACGATCCTTTTCTTATGAAAGATATGGAAGAGGCAGTAACCTGCGTGCAGGAGGCTATGGCCCAAAACCATAAAATTCTGGTCTATGGGGACTATGACGTGGATGGCACTACTGCTGTGGCTTTGGTCTACAGTTTTTTGCGATCACAACATCAGCAGGTAGATTTTTACGTACCTGATCGCTATACCGAAGGCTATGGATTGTCGGCTAAGGCATTGGACTGGGCGGTAGAGCACGAATATAAGTTGATCATAACCTTGGATTGTGGCATAAAGGCGGTGGATCTGGTAGCCCAGGGGGTAGCCCAAGGCCTGAATTTCATTATTTGCGACCATCACCTGCCGGGGCCCCAATTGCCCGCTGCTAAGGCTATATTGGATCCCAAACGTGAGGACTGCGCCTATCCTTTTAATGATCTTTCCGGTTGTGGTGTAGGCTTTAAGTTAGTGCAGGCCTTATGCCATAAGTTAAATATTCCCATTGAAGTCACCTACGACTACCTGGACCTGGTAGCAGTAAGTATTGCTGCTGATCTGGTCCCCATCCTGGGAGAAAACCGTATTATGGCTTACTACGGACTGCGAATCTTAAATAAAAAGCCCCGGCCTGGTCTAGGCGCCCTGATCGAAGTTAGCGGTCTCAAGGGTAAGGTTGGCATTACGGAGATCGTATTCGGAATAGCTCCTCGTATAAATGCGGCAGGGCGGATAGAACATGCCAACTCAGCGGTCCGGTTACTTTTAGCGCAGAAGCGAAAAGAGGCAGAACCCTGGGCGCATAAGGTGAATGAAAGGAACAGTACTCGCAAAACCGTTGATACTAATATTACCCGAGAAGCCATTCAAATGATTGAGCAGGCTGAGGACACCACTGATTCAAAAAGCACCGTTCTATACAAGGAAGACTGGCATAAAGGGGTTATCGGCATTGTAGCTTCACGCTGTATTGAGAAGTATTATCGACCCACCATTATATTAACAGAATCACAGGACAAAGCTACTGGATCGGCCCGTTCGGTAGAAGGGTTTGATATTTATGAGGCTATCGCCGCCTGTTCTGATCTATTGGATGCCTATGGGGGTCACAAGTATGCGGCTGGACTCACTATGCCTCTGGAGAAAATACCACAGTTCCAAAGACGATTTGAAGAGGTGGTGTCTGCTACCATCACCGAGGAAATGCTTACTCCCGTCCTGGAGATAGATAGGTGTTTGGAAGTAGACGACATTGATCGGAAATTCTACAATGTGCTAAGACAATTGGCCCCATTTGGACCGGGTAATCGTACTCCGGTCCTTGTGTCAAAGAATCTCACTGCACATTCTGAGGCCAGAGTTTTGAAGGAAGAGCACCTAAAGTTTCGCATAAAGTCCCCAAAAGGACGTTACTTTGAGGGTGTGGCATTCGGACTTGCTCGTTATGCCGATAGGATCAATGCGGGAACCCCTTTCGATCTGGCTTACACTTTGGAAGTGAACGAATACCGGGGTGCGAAGAGTTTGCAGATGATGGTGAAAGATATTAAGCTGAAACAATGATTCTGAAAGCGGAGGATTTGGTAAAAAGATATCACAAACGCACGGTGGTGAATCATGTCTCCGTTACCGTGGAACAAGGCGAAATAGTGGGACTGCTGGGCCCTAATGGTGCCGGTAAAACCACTACATTCTACATGATCGTAGGCTTGATCAAACCCAACGACGGACAAATATTTCTGGATGATGAGAACATTACCGGTCTGCCTATGTACCGTCGAGCCAAATTGGGAATCGGATACCTGGCGCAGGAAGCCTCTGTCTTTCGCAACCTCACGGTAGAAGAAAACCTTAAGGCAGTTCTGGAAATGACAGACCTCCCTAAGGAACAACAGCACGATAGAATTGAGGCTTTGTTAGACGAATTCAGCTTGAATCATGTTCGGAAAAATAATGGAGTGGTTTTGTCAGGTGGTGAGCGCAGACGCACGGAAATTGCCCGGGCGCTGGCGGTAGATCCCAGTTTCGTGCTATTGGACGAACCATTTGCCGGCGTGGATCCTATCGCCGTGGAGGAGATACAATCAATTGTGGCTAGGCTTCGGCAAAAAAATATCGGGATTCTGATTACCGACCATAATGTAAATGAGACCTTATCCATCACTGATCGTGCCTATATCATGACCGAAGGTAACCTGCTTAAGGACGGCAGTGCTGAGGAACTGGCCAATGACGAACAAGTGAGAAGAGTATATTTAGGGAAACACTTTGAGCTTAAACGCAAGATCTGAATGGCGCTCATTAATTCCATCCTGACCTGGGTAATGAAGAAGCGCATCCACGAAGTGGAGCTTTTCATGAAACACCCCATTGAGGTGCAGCAGGAACTTTTTGAGAAATTACTGAAGCAAGCTAGAGATACCGAGTATGGGACAAAGTTCGAGTTCAAATCCATCCAGACTTCGGAAGAATTTGCCCAAAGGGTACCCTTAGTTACCTATGAAACCTTGTTCCCTTATATCTCCCGTATTATGAAAGGGGAGCAAAATTTATTGTGGCCCAGTGAGATTCGATGGTTTGCCAAATCATCAGGTACGACCAACGCTAAAAGCAAATTCATCCCGGTTTCTACGGAAGCCCTGGAAGACTGTCACTTCAAAGGAGGTAAAGATCTTATTTCCATTTATGTCAACAATCACCCCACTTCTCTGTTGTTTGATGGCAAGGGTTTGGCCATTGGTGGAAGTCAGCAAATTAATGAGTATGACCCCCATGCCAACTCCTACTACGGGGATGTTTCGGCCGTTATAATGAAGAACCTGCCTCTTTGGGCGCAATTTGTCAGAACCCCAAGCCTTGAGATAGCCCTAATGGAGGAATGGGAAGAGAAAATTGAGCGAATGGCTCGGGCCACAGCCGATGAAAACGTTACCAGCATTTCCGGTGTTCCGACCTGGACTATTTTGTTGTTAAGAAGGATCATGGAAATTAAGGGTAAGTCATCGATAGCAGAAGTCTGGCCCAATCTGGAATTGTTCGTTCACGGTGCGGTAGCTTTTGCACCTTATAAATCTTTGTTCCAGGCGCTAATCGGCAGACCGGATATGAATTACCTGGAAACTTACAATGCCTCCGAAGGATTCTTTGGGATTCAGGATCAGTCAGACTCAGATGAACTGCTACTTATGCTGGACTATGGCATATACTATGAATTCATTCCTTTCAAACATATTGGGGAGGAGAATCCTCCTACTCTGACCCTCAAAGACGTAAAGCTGGGGGAAACTTATGCCCTGGTTATTTCCACTAACGCCGGTCTATGGCGATACCAGATTGGTGACACCGTTAAATTCACCTCCACCAACCCCTATCGAATTAAAATTACCGGACGCACCAAACATTTCATTAACGCCTTTGGAGAAGAAGTAGTAATAGAAAATGCGGAATATGCTGTGACCAAGGCTTGTGAGCACACCGCAGCAGAGATCACCAATTTTACGGCGGGCCCTATATACCTGGGATCTGGTAACAAAGGAGGGCATGAGTGGATCATAGAGTTTGCCCAGCAGCCCAATGACTTAAAGGCATTCATTTCAACTCTGGATGAGACCTTGAAAGATATCAATTCCGACTATCAGGCCAAGCGCTATCGGGACCTGGCTTTGATGCCTCCGGTAATCCACTCGGTACCTCAAGGGACCTTTTACCAGTGGATGAAAAAGCGGGGTAAACTGGGAGGTCAGAATAAGGTGCCCCGGTTGTCAAACAATCGTGAATATCTGGATGACATACTTCAGATGACTAAGGTATGATACCCACCAATCTGGGTAAGCCTCGAAAAAACACATTGTACTATTCCAAGAATGCAACAAGTGGTACAATTTCAGGAGTTAAAATTGGGGTAGCACTATTGATAGCAGCCCAGTTCATTGACTTTTTAATAAACCAATTTTTGTCAGTAACTAGATGGTTAAACACCCAAAAGTGCTGGATTTTAACCTAAAAACCTCCTTATTGTGGCGGCAAAGATATCTAGTGATTTATACCTGTTTTGATCCATAAATCTGTTCGCCAATCTTTTAAAATTTATACAAAAAGAAGATTCTAAAAAGTCAAGTAAACTTTTCCACAAATTTGACTGTTTATCCACAAATAATAAGCATTTTGACTCAAAATGCTGATAACCAATACTATAAACAGAGCTAATTAAATGAAAATTTTGTGGATAAGCGCACCTGAATTTTGAAACCGAAAATTGACAGGTGTTTTTATCAAATAATCAACCTAAAGGTGGTCAAATTTTTAGGAATCAATTGTTTATGGATAGAACCTGGCACATTGTCAATGTTAAATTAAAAGTAATATCCCCTGGAAATTGGCCATTGGCACTCTTGATTATGTAGTTTTTTGATGGTCCCGATTACCTACAGAAATTCGTGTTGATTAAGGTATTGCAAAGGATTGCGGACTCTTTTGTGAATTCTGTTGCTAAAAGGCTAATTATACTATTCCCATAAACTATCTCTATTTCAAAACCTGGTATTGAATTTTTAATGACGATTGAACTGGTTTTTAAATCTTACCTCTTAAATTGCGAACAGTCAAAACTTTATGGATGAAAGCAATAATTCCTGTAGCAGGCATTGGCTCGAAACTTCGACCTCATACTCATACTCAGCCTAAGGCACTGGTTCCTGTAGCCGGCCGGCCAATCCTGGTGCATATCGTGGATATGCTGGTATCAGGGGGCATCCATGATTTTTGTTTTATCATTGGCTATTTGGGTGATAAGATCGAAGCCTTTATTACAGATTACTACGGAAAATCTAACATAAACTTCGAATTTGTAGTGCAGGAACCGCGTGAGGGTATTGGTCACGCCTTATGGTGTGCTCGTGAGGCCATGAGAGATGAGCAAGAAGTGATCATTATGCTGGGCGACACGATTTTGAACCTTGATATAAGCGATTTTCTGAGCAGCAAGCATACGGTCTTGGGAACTAAGAAAGTGAATACACCCGGTAACTTCGGGGTAGTGGAAGTGAATGAGGAGGGATTGGTTAAAAGGTTAATTGAAAAGCCACAAATACCAAAGTCTAACCTCGCCTTAGTGGGAATTTATAAATTAACACGCCCCCAGGCATTTGTGGAGGCTATTGAAGGGATCATTTCCAGTAAAACCAAAACACTAGGGGAATATCAACTTACAGACGCGCTTATGTTGCTTCTGGAACAGGGAGAGAAAATGTCGACTTACCCGGTTAATCAATGGTACGACTGTGGGAAGAAAGAATCCTTATTAGAAGCAAACGGGATCCTGTTGAATGAGGAAGAATTTATGGAAACTTCACAATATAATTTCCCCAATACCATTGTCATTCCACCAGTAAGTATTGCAGGAAAATGTCAAATTGAGAATTCCATCATTGGTCCAAACGTGGCGATTGGAGGATCTACCATTATAAAAAACTCAATTATCGAAAACAGTATCGTGGGATCCTTCAGTAAGTTGGAAGTTGCAGTCCTTAATCAGTCGGTAATCGGTAGTGATACTATTTTGGAAGGGCCTAGCCAAAGCCTCAATATCGGGGATAATACTGAGATTAGTTTTTCCAGCCTTGAATAATAGCTATGGAAATCAAACAGGTGAAAGAAACCTGTATTTACGTACAAGACCTGGAGCGCACCAAAAACTTCTATTCACAGGTTTTGGAGTTTCCGCTAATTGGAAGTCGTCCGGGAAGGCATGTTTTCTTTCGGGCAGGAACCTCCGTGTTATTGTGTTTCAACCCTGAAGCCACCAAAAAAGAAGACACGCTACCTGCACACTATGCCTATGGTCCCCAGCATCTGGCCTTTGAGGTGACTTCCGAAGACTATGTGTCTTGGAAAGAAAAGATTCAAAAGCACAACATTCCCATAATTCACGAACAGATCTGGGGCGACAAATATTATTCTTTTTACTTTCACGACCCTGACGGGCATCTGTTAGAGATCGTGGAAGCAGGCATGTGGGATGATTAAAATATAGATCATGGAACTGGAAAAGCTGGCGTACGTATTTGAGAAGGACCTTGATAGGTTAGCGAATGAGATCATTTCCTACCCCAGTGAGGAGTCCCTGTGGTTGATGCAAGAGGGCATTAACAATTGTGGAGGAAATTTGGCCTTGCACATTTTGGGAAACTTACAGCATTTTGTGGGAGCCATTTTAGGAGGCACTGACTACCAAAGGGACCGGCCCGCTGAATTTGAGTCTAAGCATGTACCCCGCGATCAGATTCTCAGTCTGATCGATACTACAAAAAAAGTGGTAACCCTCACCATATGCTCCATTAAGGAGGAGTCCTTGAATCGTACTTATCTACAGCAGGTGGGTTTCGGTCCCGAGAATATGACCACCCTGCAGGCATTGGTGATCTTGGCTGCCCACTTAAACTATCACCTTGGCCAGATCAACTATCACCGTCGATTATTGGCTCACTAGTTCCAGCTGATCTTGCAGGACTTCCCATACG
>JAOTYN010000087.1 GCA_029861825.1 Cyclobacteriaceae bacterium | reverse complement strand
AGTTATGACATTACTCTTCAATAAAATAAAGCCACAGGGGCACTGGTTGCATTGCGACTTTTATGTCCACGACCAGAGTCCTCGTTGGCAGCAATGGCTACTAAAAAGTATGTATTATTTCTTCTGGTTTTCGACAAATCTGGAAAGTCGAGAACTGCAGGATTTCAGCAGTTATTTCCAGAAGTTTCCCTTAAGCTATAAAGCTTCACGGGGTTTTTATGGAGATATGATACGCTCATACTGGTACCAGAAAACCGGTACCGTCTACTAAATTAAAACAGCCCCTGTATAATAGGGGCTGTTCAGATACTAAAAGCAGGGCAATCTTATTCTTTAATTATTCTCTGGGTATTAATTCCAGATGAAGAGAACGCTTTTAATATATATATTCCGGGCTCTAAGGCGGAAACATCCATTTTGGCGTCCTTAGTAAGTTGCATTTCTTTTCTTAAAGCTCCGGTAAGATCATAAATCCTCACTACTGTGGCCTCCGATGATGAAATCAGTAATTCATTGACCACCGGGTTGGGTGATATTTGCGTGTTGCTAACAGCCGCGGTGGTGGAGAAGGAAATACTGGATGGTGGAGAGTTTCCAGAATCACATTGGTTTCTTACTCTGAATTCGTAATGTGAGCCTGGAGTGAGGCCTGTGAGCACCAGGGAATTACTGGTAGTGGTGCCGGTAATCCAGGGAGTCCCCGCAGTTCGATATCGGTATTGATGATTGATCAAAGAGGTGGGGTCTACCGCATCCCAAGTGATAGTGGCACCCGTAGTTGTGATTGCCGATGTACTTAAGTTCTGAGGAGGCAGGTTACAACTGGTGGTGGTACCCATTTCTGTGGTAAAAGTTATAGAGCGTGCGGCAATGGATGCTCCATCGCAAAAGGCCCTTACCCTCACGACATATTCAGTGCCAGGATCTAAACCGGTTAAAGTGATACTGCTGGCTGTGGTTGTTTCAGTAGGTTCCCAAGTTCCATTTGGAAGTTCTCGATAACGGTAGAGGAACTCATCAGCTACAGCGCCATCCCAGAACACTGTAGCTTCTGTGGTAGTGATATCAGAGGTATTTAATACCAGCTCGATGTCTTCGCATAAAGCCTCTCCAAGCTTTGCCAGAAAACCATCATTCTCATCAGATGTTGGGAATAACGAAGTATCATCAAAACCAAGTTCACCATTAAAGTAGCCTACCACTACAGGCTCATCATCCAATCCTACAGCCATATCCGTTATCAGATGAAAACCACCATTGTCAATTTCAACAATATTTTTACCCCAAACGGGGGTTCCCGTACTGTCAAGTTTAACCACATAGGAATCGTCTTCTCCGATGGAGGCTAAGTTTAAGCTGCCGAAAGCATTAAAGCCTTCCAGTATTCCACCAATATAACTGGTTCCGTCTGGATTAACGGTTATGGATTCTCCAGTAATGAATTCGGCATTGTCGGAGCTTCCTGCCCATTGTACTATACCACCTGTATTGTACTTAGCATAAAATGCGTCCATATCGGCATTAGAATTGATAATAACGGATCCGAAATCTGCGATGAAATCTACCTGTCCCACTACATAGGGCGAACCGGCCTGATCCACCGATACGTCTTTAATCCTGCTAAATCCCGTAATCAATATTTGCGATACCCATTCAAGTTCTCCGCTTGTCAGAAATTTGGCTACCAACAGATCAACGCTGCTTGATGCCATAAGGGTAGTGTCTCCTATATCAGTACTGCCGTCAAAATTTCCCGTTACAAAACTGTTACCGGCATCATCTACGGCCATACTGGGATCGAATTGAGTGCCGGTCCCGCTGATAAATTCCGTCCATTGGTTAGTAAGACCCGAGTCCTCATGTTTAGATACAAAAATATCGGAAAGATCCACTCCTGTATCATACTCCCCAGTGAGGTACACATTACCATTGGCGTCGTTGTCCATGCCACTGACCTCATCATCAAGGGAGGTACTGAAGGCATTAATAACGGAAATGAAATTCCCATCACTATCGTACTTAGCTAAAAACACATCTAAACCTCCTCCTGAAATAATAGCGCTACCCTGGAAATTTGCATTGCCTGAGATTTCTCCCGCCACATAGACATTGCCATCCGCATCCAGACTTACTTGTTTACCGTTGTCCGCTCCCAGGCCACCAGCGCTTACAGCCCAAATCACATTTCCATTGTTATCGAATTTGGCCAGGTATATATCAGTTTCACCTGCAGAATTCAGTACAGTAGATCCCATGGTAGCCGTACCCGAATAACTACCAGTTACATAGGAATTACCCTCGCTATCGGCAGCCACTCCGTGGGCTTCATCGGCGTCCAAGCCGCCAATTGGTGCGGACCAGAACCAGGATTGAGCCACGAGAACATCATGTTGAAGTGAGTAAAAGCACAGTGTTAGTAGCAAAATTGTGAATAGGTTTTTCATGATTTGTTGAGTTTTATTGTTCGATGTATTTATTACATGCTAATATTCTATAAAGTCGTTGTTTCATGTGCAGTGGGAAGGTTTAACCCGCTGTACTGAGACCCAACGGGTTATTCCTTGACCAAACTCCGGGTAATAGTACCTAGAGGGTGGACCCCTTTTACCTGGTAAGATCCCTTTTCCAAAGCAGATAGACTTATTTCCATCCCGTGCTTGTGCACATAGACCTCGCTTTTCAAGGCTTGTCGTGAATCGTATATTCTAACCAACATGGGTTCAGAAGGGGTTATGAACAGGGTGTTTTTTTCATGATTCGGTGCCAGTTGAAGGTTAGCAAAGGCATTGACTTCGGTGGTGAAGTTTACAGTGGTGGGTTTTGACCGGTTTTCCAAACATGAGCTGGTTACAATGAACTCATAGGTTGAGCCCGCATCCAAACCGGTTAACTCCAAATAAGCATCATTGGCAAACCCTCTGGACCAACTGCCATCGGGCTTACGAATTCGAAATTGATACCCCGTCAGGTCTACCTGATTTTTTGTTTCCCAGATCAAGGTAGCACTGGAGCTGGTTAGGTTGATGGCTCTTACATTTTGAGGGGCGGAGGCGCAACTTCCCGGGCTGGCAGTTTGAAATTGTATAGTGACATTATTATTAAGATTGCCGTTACAATATCCTCTTACATGGAACACGTAGTCGCTTTCCGGTTGCAACTCCGTCAAGGTCACTTCATTCATAGAAGTAGAGACCAAAGGCTCCCAATGTCCATTAGGAAGCATTCTATAACGGTATTGATATTCCATGCCGGAAAACCCTTCCCAATTTATGGTTACTCCTTCTGTATTGGTATTGGCTACGGCCAAATTTATATCTCTATTGGAACATGATTGATCTTCCTGCAATTGACTTAGAAATCCGTCGAATTCCCGAGATGAAGTAAGTACGGCAGTTCCCTCAATGCCGTTTTCTCCATACAGCTTTCCAGTCATCCAGCAGTTACCCTTGGAATCGGCCACTATTTCGGAAACATTGCGAGAACTTACATTTTCATGGGTCGTACCCCATATGAATTCTCCATTCGAACCGACTTTTACTACGTAAGGTCGATACTCTTGGGTATAGCTAAGATTCACAGTTCCAAAGGCCTGTGATCCGGAAATGCTGCCGGCTAAATAGGTGAAACCTTGTGGCGTAGTATGCATGGCGGTGGCATTAACATAGCCATGGTTTTCTGAGGACTTAGCCCATTTTAGGACACCGTGCTGGTCGTACTTGGCTATAAATGCTTCACGCTCCCCGTCGGCCGAAATGGAAACATCTTCAAAGTAGACAGAGAAATCAAAACTTCCTGACAAATAGCAGTTGCCCATGGCATCCAAGCTCAAACCGGCATTGTGAGCCGATCCTTCTACTTTCACTTGTTTTAACCAATCTTCTGAGCCATTATTTCGGAACTTTGCAATGAAAAGATCGTTGCTGCCAACTGCTTTCAAAGAAGCCCCGCCCATGTATATGGTACCGCCGAACGATCCTGTAAGGAAGCAATTACCTTGGGCGTCCGATACAATTCCCGCGGCTTTCTGACTTCCAGGCCCACCTGCAAACTGCATCCATTGTAATCCCAGTCGCTTCTGGTCAAAATTTGTAATGAAAACATCCTCCTGGCTGACACCCGCTTGATAATCTCCAACAACAAAGATGGAACCGTTGGGATCATGGCTAATCCCAGCGACATTGTCCCTGCTGGCGCTGCCCATGGCATTAATTACCTTGACCAAATTCCCTTCGCTATTGTACTTAGCCAGAAATATATCAAGGTTACCGTGTGAAGTTATTAGCTGATCGCCAAATAAGGCATTATCCGAAAATGTCCCAGTTACATAGATGAATCCTTCAGGATCTAGGCAAAGGTGTTTACCCTCGTCTTCTCCCGGCCCGCCAGCGCTGATGGCCCAAAGTGAATTACCTTGTGGGTCAAATTTTGCCAGAAACAGGTCGGCCTTTCCTTGGGCCTGGAGTTCTACATCTCCAAAAGATACACTATGGGTGAAGCTTCCGGTGATGTAACTATTACCAAAGGAATCGATAGCTACTTCATGCACCTGGTCATATTCCTGCCCCCCGAAATTACGGGACCAGGTCCAGGACTGGGATTTGGTTTCAATACAATCAAATAGGCTTAACGCCATAAACAAAAGGAATGCGCCACTTTGTTTCATGGTTGAAAGGATTTAAATAAGTATGCCGAAATCGAATATGTTACACTATATATTGAAATAGTGATATACTCTAGTGTTGTTTATGTTCTATTCAAGGGGAGGTAACCCAATATGCGATTGATAATGTTGGGGGTTGAGGTTAAGTAGCAGATCCCAGCCACTGGTACCAGTAAAGTAGGGCTTTCCATATTACCACCGTAAGTGCTACCATGAGTAAAATGAAAAGGATCACTATCGCTACAATATAACCCCAACCGGATCCCCGGTATTTGCCTTCAAGTTGATGTTTATGCAGGATGCGAAGGTTTCGTTGATTGGCCTTGAAACCAAAGTCAAAAATATCTCCAAGTATGGGAATACTGCTGATAAGGTAGTCCAGGGTTATATTACCAAGCATCATTAACAACGCCTTACCGCTGACCCCATGGCGCACCATAGATAGGACCATAGTGCCGGAGATCCCATAGGAAATGAGATCACCTATGAAGGGAATAAGGCCCAGGATAGGATCAAGTCCAAAGCGTATATTGGTACCGGGAATGCGAAAGGCCTCGTCCATCCAATGAGAGACCTTGGTTATCCACTTAAGTTCGGTAACTTGATTGCTTTGATCCAAGGTCTAACGAAATACTTTTTTTCGGGCGAAATAGTCCTTCAGGTAAGCCTCGCTTTCAGACTTTTGCACTAGTGATTGCGGCTTCCAGCCGTCTTCCAGGGCTAAAGCTGCAATTCTGCCCTGGTTGTTCATGAGCACGTCAGGGGATTGCTGGGCAATAGGGTCTTTATAAGCATCTACAGGTGAGATGATTTCCCAACCTTCACCCCTGATAAATGAGATCAGATCGTCCAGGAAGAGGGCCGCCAGATCATTTTCGTGCAACAACAATACATGCTTTGGCGATCTACCCAGCAGTTTCCGGCCCATTTCTTCGTAAAACTGCATACTTTCCCAAATGTGCTCTATGTACAGATCCTTAAGCAAATCATAGTTGATCTTCTTATTTTCTTTCATGGCCTGTTGATACATATACTCCAGGTAATAATCGTAATTATCTATAGTCACGTATCCATTGAGATAGCCCATTTCGCCAAGCGCCTTGCGCAACTGGTCACGAGATGACTCATCCTTGCCCTCGTCCAAAAAAGGGAATCGAAACCATGGATGAAAACCCGGCAAATCCTGTAAAACATCATGGGCTTTTTGAATATCCTGGATGTAGGCTTCAACCCCCAGGTCGTTGATCCGGGAATGGCTATGAGTGTGATTTCCGATAATGTGACCGGCCTGACCGTACATTTTGATGCGCAAGGTCCCCACATCGTCCATATTTATGGAGTTTGAAAAGAAGGCCACTTGAGGGATACCATATTCCTTGAGTTTTTTTATTAGGATCTCACTCCTTTTCAATCCTGTATAAAGGGCACCATCGCTGCGGGGGGCATCATCAAATGTCAGGGCAACTTGCTGAGAGAAAAGCCCGGTGGATAGTATTAAAAAAAGGGCCGAGAGTAAAAAAATTCTAAAAATCGCATTCATTTTTGATCCAGGATCAGGTTGAACTCAAAAATAGAAAAAATTCATTAATGAATGGTGTCCTAAATGGGTGATGATTTGCATTTACTGAACAAAGTGACTTGAAATCCTCTCTGAGAAAGGACGATTTTCTGATTTCACAAAGGGTGAAGGGTACCTTTACCACTACTCGCCAGTCACAAATAATCCAAAAAGCAGGAAAAGCTGATATTTTTTAATAATGAAAAGTGCCGTGGGTGGAGGAGATGGTTAGTTTTTTACGGGGGCTATGCTCTACACGCCCGATAATTTGGGCAGGAATTTGAAAGGTTGCCGCAATGTCCACGACTTGTGAGGCCCAATCCTCCGGTATGTAGATTTCCATGCGGTGTCCCATGTTAAAAACCTCATACATTTCTCCCCAGGAAGTCCCACTTTCGTCTTGTATGAGTTTAAACAGGGGCGGGGTATCAAAGAGTTGGTCCTTAATCACGTGTAGCTTATCAACAAAATGAAGCACTTTGGTTTGCGCTCCACCCGTACAGTGGATCATTCCATGGATCTGGTCCTTAAGTTCACGGAACACCTGTTTTAGAACCGGCGCATAGGTACGGGTAGGCGCCAACACCAACTGGCCGGCATTTACCTCCGAATCCGGCACCGGATCAGTCAATTTCTGCGAACCGCTGTAAATCAAATCATCGGGCATTCCCGGATCAAAGCTTTCAGGGTACTGCCTTAAATACTTGGAGAAAACATCATGGCGAGCCGAGGTGAGGCCGTTACTGCCCATGCCTCCGTTGTAGGCATTTTCATAAGTAGCCTGCCCGAAAGAGGCTAAACCCACGATCACATCACCGGCAGCTATTTGCTCATTGGTGATCACCTCAGACCGTTTTAACCTGACGGTAACCGTGCTATCTACTATTATAGTACGTACCAGATCACCTACATCGGCCGTTTCACCACCGGTACTTTGAATCTCTAATCCATGATCTCGTAGTAATTGCAGAAACTCCTCTGTTCCTTCGATTATAGCCTTGATCACTTCACCTGGAATGAGATGCTTGTTACGTCCAATGGTGGAAGAAATTAGGATATTGTTCGTAGCACCAACACAAAGGAGATCGTCAATATTCATGACAATAGCGTCTTGGGCGATACCCTTCCAAACGCTTAGATCGCCGGTTTCTTTCCAATACAGATAGGCCAGACTCGATTTGGTACCGGCGCCATCGGCATGCATGATATTGCAATAGTCCGGGTCATTACCTAGTAGATCCGGAACCACTTTACAAAATGCTTTTGGGAAAAGGCCCTTGTCGATGGAGGCAATGGCCGCATGTACATCTTCCTTGGCGGCCGAGACGCCCCTTTGCCGGTAGCGGTCACTCATGCTACAAAAATAAGAAAAGCCCCCCTTTTGGGGGCTTCTACATTTAAAATATTAGGATCTTTTCTATTGCTCTTCAGGATTTGGGTTTTCTTGTTCCTGTTTTATTTCCTTCAGCTCTTCCATCTTGCCGGTATCTTTGTTGTATTCGAAGACCTTAATCTCGGTACGGCGGTTCTTTTGCCGGCCTTCCGGATTATCGGAGCCGTCGGGATTGGTATTGGAGGCTCTGGGTTGAGATTCTCCATAGCCACGTGCTCGAATGCGGTTTTTGGCAATACCATTGGCTACCACATAATTTACTGCCGATTCCGCCCTGCGACGAGACAGGTCCATGTTGTAGTCATCATCCCCTTTGCTGTCGGTATGTGAACCCAGTTCAATTTTTATTTCAGGGTTGTCTTGCAGAAATTGAACTAGCTTATCGAGTTCCAATGCCGCATCTGACCGGATATCGTCCTTATCGAAGTCATAGAAAATATTTTCCAGCACAAACTTGGCACCTTCTTCTGCCCTGTCCAAGACCATTTCTCGACTGTAGTCCTTATTGGTCACCTCTTCGGTAACGGCTCCGGGATCTATGGTCTCACCGATAGTACTAAAGCTCAATCTGGTGGTGAAGAAGTTCTCTTTTTCCCCGATCAGTAAATATTCTTTTTCCGGCTCCACACTTATAGTCAAGGAACCGTTTTCATCGGTAGTTACTTCTTGCAGTACTTTCTCCTCATTGTCCATCACTTTTATTACTACCTCATTGAGGGCTACATTGGCTGCGGTTATCGAGTCGGGAGTTAGGGTAAGTAGTGTCAAGTTGTAGTTGATGATCTTACGATCGGGTGAGTTGTCGATGAAAGCATAGATATCATCATCACCTTGTCCACCGTCTCGATTGGAGGAAAAGAATCCATGAGTCCGGTCCGTATAAATCATACTAAAGTCGTCGTCGCTGCTGTTGACTGGGATGCCTAAATTGCGAATGGAGGTTTTTCCGGCTTTTCTTTCCGCAACAAAGAGATCAAGTCCTCCAAAGCCAGGGTGTCCACTGGAAGCAAAAAACAGCCGGCCTTCGTCATCAACATAAGGAAACATCTCATCGCCCCGGGTATTAATATCATTGCCCATATAACGGGGATTTCCAAATCTTCCGTTAGCGTCTACAGAGGCAGCGTATAAATCAATACCCCCGCTGCTACCGTCCGGTCGTGGGCGATTGCTGGCAAAGTAAATAGTGCGTCCGCTACGATTAAAGGCCGGTGAAGAATCCCAAAAATCGGGATGGTTGATACCAGTCATGAGCTCGGGCTCGGTCCAGTCGCCGTTGCGGTACCGGCTTATATAAAGATTCACCTCTTTAGCACTCTTTTTGCCTCCGTCACTGCCCCTGGCAAATACCACCGTATTACCATCGCGAGTAAATGTGATAGTACCCTCATTGACCCCGGGTGTATTGATTAGATCACCTAGAACCTCCACGGAAGTGACATCTACATCCATACCATTGATTTTAGCTTTGTAGATATCGGAGAAAGGGGTGCCGGTGGTTTTGAATATCTTATTGTCATCCCGGTTGGAGGTAAAGTAGATCTCGCCTTTGCTGACCATGGGAGAGTATTCCGCTGCCGCGGTATTAATAGGACCAGCAGTCGAGATCTCATAATAATTTCTCTCTTGGATGACTCCCAGTTCCTTGAGATTTTGCATTTCTACCCTAGCCAGGTTAGCCAATGAGCTGTTATTGGTTTGGTCGACCAGGGCTTCCAGTACTTCATTAGCGGCATCGTAATCTTTTTGAGCCTTTAAAGCAAAAGCATAATAATAGCGGGCCGTATCATTGACCAAGCCGTTACTCAGAGCTGTTTCATAGTAAGAGGAGGCCATTTTCATCCGATTGGATCGGCGGTAGCTTTCCGCGATCTTGTAGTTGACCTCAGGATCATTGGGTCGATCCTCCAAAATCTTTTGGTAGGCGGAAATGGCTTCTTGGTATTCAGCCTGCTCAAACATCCCGTCCGGCCCCTTAGGCCCGGCTACACGTTGGCTGCAGGAGATTGCCAGACCTCCCAGTATGCCAAGGAATATTAATTGTAGTGGTTTCATACTGCAACAATTACTTCATTATTCAAAGAGTCTTATTACAAGCTAACTGTAAGTTAAGCAACGGTTAACTTCTTAACGAATTTTAGGAACCCAAATTACCGGCAGTTTGGGTAAAATATCTGCCCAACCAGGATCTCCTTATGGGTTTGATCCATTGATCCATTGACCCCTTACTTTGGATCAGGTTGTCAAAGACCAATGTGTTCTCGGACATTTTTCCATCCTTTATCAAGGACTTAATTTCCGATAGGCCTTTTAACATGACGGAATTATCATGGAAAACGCTGACTTTGCTGCGGTCAAAAAAATCCACTCCCATTTGTGACTCCAGACTTCTTATGAAAGCTACTGATTGATCGATGGAACAGCCGCTTGGTAAGTGCGTGTGTTCATCAACCCCTACCACTACAAAATGATTGTAAAAGGTCTTGATTGAAGCCTTTAGCGGTTGGCCATGGGCGGCCCATTGCTCAATAAATTCACGTCCTTGAAGGTCGACATTACGTTGCTCGGTTTCACTCAATGGACGACTGGACTGGTAAATCCAAATCCTGGCATCTGTTGCTAAGTCTTCAAATGGTACAAACATCTCTACCTATATTTATCTAATAATTAACTTCCGCTGCCGTCAATTAGTTCGGCCAGGTCCAGCACTTTTACCTGATCTTCTTTTTCTTTATTCTTCACCCCATCGGAGAGCATAGTCATGCAGAAAGGGCATGCGGAGGCTATGATGTCTGCTCCAGTGGCTAACGCTTCCTCCGTGCGCTCGATATTGACCTCCTTATTCCCGGCTTCCGCATCTTTGAACATTTGAGCACCACCGGCGCCACAACACAAGCCTTTGGTTCGACAGCGCTTCATTTCCACCAATTCGGCATCTAAGGCTTCCAGCACCGCGCGGGGCGCCTGGTAGACGTTATTGGCCCTGCCCAGGTAGCAGGAATCGTGATAGGTAATGCGCTTTCCTTTAAAACTACCGCCGTTCTTGAGCGTGACCCGGCCTTCGTTAATAAGTTGCTGCAAAAAAGTGCTGTGATGGATAACCTGATAGTGGCCTCCCAGCTCGGGGTATTCATTTTTCAAGGTATTGAAACAGTGCGGGCAGGCCGTTACAATTTTTTTGATCTGATAGCCTTCCAAAACCTGAATATTGGCCATGGCCTGCATCTGAAAAAGGAACTCATTTCCAGCGCGCCGGGCAGGGTCGCCGGTACAGGTTTCTTCAGTGCCCAAAACCGCAAATGAGATGCCAACCTTATTTAAAATGCGGGCGAAAGCCTTGGTTACATTCTTATAACGTTCATCATAGGAACCCGCACATCCCACCCAAAACAAGATCTCTGGCTGTTCGCCTTTAGCAGCCATTTCAGCCATGGTCGGAACCATATATTGATTTTCACTCATGTGTTGTTTCATTAAATTCTTTCCCCCAGTTAAATCGGTCGGTAGGAGCAAATTTCCAGGGGGCAAAGTTGGTCTCAATATTGGCAAACATATTGTTCCAATCTGCCGGACTGGAAGATTCTTCCATGGCACAATATCTTCGCATCTGCAGAATTATT
>JAOTYN010000500.1 GCA_029861825.1 Cyclobacteriaceae bacterium | reverse complement strand
CAAAGCCGATATTCCTCAGGAAAGGCTTTGATCATACCATTGGTAATGTGGTAATAAGTACTGATGGAAGCACCCTTTATTATTCAGCTGAATTTCCCGGCGGTTACGGAGGCAAGGATTTATATAGAAGTGTTCGTAGTGCCGGAAGTTGGGGAAGTGCCCAGAATTTAGGAAGTACCATCAATACCTCGGGCGATGAAGATTACCCTTTTGTTCATGACAACGGTGTGCTGTACTTTGCGTCCAATGGGCATAGTGGTTTAGGAGGGTTGGATCTTTTTGAGGTTGCTTTAAGAGGGGCTTCTAAGAATGAGGTCAAGAACCTCGGCTACCCTGTTAATACACCCTTTAATGATTTCGGGATTTACCTGAACAAGGCGGCCAGTAGGGGGTACATCTCCTCCAATCGCAGCAGGGGCGGGGTAGATGATGACATCTACTTGTTGGAGATCGACTTACAGACATACCCACTTACTATAAAAGGTACCTTGAAATTCCGAAATGCTCAATGGGAAGAAGACTTGCGAATTGAGTTGCTAAGCGACGGTCGCATGCAGTTGATCGACGTGTACAACGGTCGCTTGGTATACGAAACAGAAAGCGGACCGCAGGGGGACTTCACCCTGGAAATTCCCTATTCCAGTCAGTTTAAAATCAAGGTTGAACACCAGGAATTGGGAGAGCACAGCGCAAGTTTGGAAATACCAAAAAATAAGAAGGAGCACCTGGACCACGAAATAATAATTGTTCAGGATCAGTTCAAGGAGGATTTCCACCCCGAGAAGGGGAAACATGACGAATCTAATGGAAGGGGCCATGAAGGCAAATAAGATAATTACCATAATACTATTGATGTGGCTGGCATTCGGCAGTTACGCCCAGTCTTTGATCATGGTTAAGGCCTATGATAAGAACATGAAGCCAATATCAAATTTAGGTCTTTCACTGGACGGGGCGCCCTATCAGACTACCGATGATCAGGGATCCATGTATCTGGAGATTGAAGAACATCAATTACCACCTAAGGCCATAACTGTAAACCGACAAGACCTGGAAGCGGAGTCTTGGAATTATAGTAAAGGGGTCTTGGAAGTTATCATCCGCCAGAAATCTTATCGGCTTACCACCATGTTAATTGAAGACACTGATGGCATGCCACTTGCAGGGGTGAAGGTAAGTCTTAACATTGACGAGCCTTTAGTTCGAACCACTAATCAACAAGGAAGATTTACCATTCCAGTTCCCTTAACGGTAAATGTCATAACCACCACTTTGTTAGAGGTCCCGGGCTATAATATTCGTGAGCGCAGATCTAACAAGAATATGATCATGCTCACCGTTCAACCGGTATTGCTCACCAATACCCTGGAAAAACATAAACCGTATGACGATACCTTTGATCTGACTAAACTGGACAGTATACAAAGTCTGACGGTTTTTTACGGGTTCATTAAGAATCTGGATATCCAAAAACTTAACTCGGAATTACGAACACGCATCGATGATAAATTCTATCACTTGATGAGCCAACAGAATGATTCTTTGGGGTTGTTCGCAAGCCAAAGCCCTATTGGAAGAATATCGGACAGTTCACTGGTCAACGAAGATATCTCCCTGTTGATCCTGCAAGCACAACAGGAAGAGGCAGCGTTGTCACAGTTGAAGTTTGCCTTTGACGAAAAGATTGCCCTAATATCCAGCAAATTAGTTGGAGGGGGTGCGAATCTTGATCCCCAAAGTCGACAGGATCTGTTGAACAAATTAGGGGAATTGGATGCCATCCTTACGGCAAACAGCATTTATTTCTCCAGTACTTGGGGAGAATATCACGATATTCTTAATTCCATGCGCAATCAGTTGCTGAATATCAAAGATCTTGAGCGCCAGCTAACCGATGTACAGAACGAGCGCTTGGAAGAGCGCAAATCCTTCCGGAACCGGTTATTTATAATCAGTATAGTACTACTGGGACTAGCTTTGATTTCCTTCGTTCTGCTATTTTTACTGAGAAAGATCAACCGCCAAAAGAAACAGATCGATTTGGCCCATAAAGATCTGAATGAAGTGAATGAGCATTTGGAAGAACTGGTTTTGAGGCGCACCGAGATGTTAAAGAAAACCAATGAAGAGCTGGATATCTTTATGTATCGTTCATCACATGATCTTCGTCGGCCGATCACCTCCATACTGGGTTTGGTGCAAATTGCCAAAATGACGGTAAAGGGAGAGGCTCTGGACCTGTTTAAACGGGTGGCCTCCACTGCACGCAGCATGGACCGTATGTTACAAAAATTGATCATGGTAAGTCATATCAATCAACCTAGCGAACACATTGCTATTCGGTTGGAAACCCTGCCTGAAAAGTACCAGGAACATTTCAACGGGTTGATCGACAAAAACGACATCAACCTGGACTGGGATATTGAGAAGGGACTCACCCATTACACTTGTCCGGTGATGCTGGACATTATAATAAGTAACCTTTTAGAGAATTCCCTGCGTTTTAGTGCTTTAGGGGAGTCCCAAATCAAACCCCCTGTACTGGTGAGATTCTATAACTTGGAATCTGATTTGATTTTGGAGGTAGAAGATAACGCAGGAGGGATTGATGCCAGAGTTCAACCTAAGATCTGGAATATGTTCTATGTAGGAAATGAAGGTTCTAAAGGAAATGGCTTAGGCCTTTATGTAACCCGTCGGGCTGTGGCTAAGCTTGGTGCGGATATTTCCTTTACCTGTGAAGGCAAGAAAACCATATTTAAGGTGAGAATTCCCTCCGGTAAGATCAAGCACATGGACATACCGGAGTTAGTGGCAGTTTAATATCTACCTTTCTGAAGGCTACCCACCACAAAGTATTAAAGGTAGCTCTTATAACACATACTAGCGTCGGTAAGTATTGGCATAACGCAGCTTTTTCTTGGCATAATTAGAGTTGTTGCAAGAATAGTTGCTGGACGCCACACAAGAGGAGAGAAAATAGCTGAGGACAAAAGCCATCAACAAT
>JAOTYN010000086.1 GCA_029861825.1 Cyclobacteriaceae bacterium | reverse complement strand
GGTCATTTCATTATCTTGCCCAAGGACCAAATCATTTACCTTATGGATCTGGAACAAGATGCCCTAAATTACATATTCGATCAATTAAAGAATAAGGCCTGCCTTAAACAACGGGTTTACCGCAACTTAAAGGAGGTATTTGACAAAATGAGGCATGAGGCAAAGAACATCGCCGAAACCCTAGACGGGATGATGGCCAATATTGATACCTCCGTAAAGGTCGAATTTGAAGAGCTGGGAGAATTTGAGTTTAGTATCAAATTTGGCGGCGATGCTCTGGTATTTTACATGCAATCAAACGTGATCACTTTCGACAAGGACTTTCCCGTTATGCAAAGTGCCTATGTGCAAGCCGAGGATGAACGCAAGTATTTTGGTCATATTACTATCTACAACTTCCTGTCCGATTCCATTAAGTACAATCGACTGGAGGACCCAGGATATTTGATTGCCCGGGTGCTGGTCAATAATGAGAATCACTTTTTCCTGGAGGGGGTAGGACAGATGAATTTCCTTTTTCAGGATATTGACAATAATGTTTTGAATAAGGACTGGTTGCGTCTAATCATCGAGAAGGCCATGGCTGCATCCATCGATATCGACCTTATCGGGCCAAGGTATCCGGATATTCGTAACATTTCGTTACATCAGAAACTGAAGGAAAATATGGCAGCGGTCCGCGGTCAGAAAATTGGCTTCCAGATGAGCTACGAAAATAATATTGGCGGTTAGCTGTCCGGAAAGAGCTCAGTGAACTGAAACTTCAATCCATCAAATAACCCTTTATCGCTCAGTTTTAACTCGGGTATCACCAAAAGAGCCATAAAGGACAGTGTCATAAAGGGAGCTTCCAAGTCGCTTCCCAGGGATTTCGCAAATCGATCGATCTCGGTATAGGCATTGGCGACCTCATAGCCGTCATTGGTGGACATCAAACCGGCGACCGGCAAAGGTAAAACCATCTCTTGATCGTCGGTTACTGCCGCCACCCCCCCGCCACAGTTGATTACAGCATTTACCGCACGGCACAGTGCGGTGTCGTCGACCCCCACGGCAATGATATTGTGGGAATCATGAGCGACCGAAGATGCAATGGCTCCTTTTTTCAGCCCGAAATTCCGTACAAAACCCATGGCAGGTTTTGCTTGCTGGTAGCGATTAACTACGGTGATCTTTAAAAGATCCCGTTGAATATCGCTCACCGCCTGGCCGTCCTCGATCTTAGCTTTGTGGATTTGGGCTTTAGTGATGAGCTGTCCATCTTCTGCAATCATCACCTTAATTTCTTCCCCTGAAGCCTGGACCTTGAACTCCTCCGATGATTTTAGCGAAGTTTCGAATTTGTTCAAAGCCCCTACCGCCACAGATTCAATATGGGATTTTCCCTGAGAGGCCACCAAGTAGCCGTTAATATAGGTTTGTAACGCCTCAAAGGCTTGCAAATCCTTCAGGACCACCAAGTCGGCCGGATCGCCGGGTCTCAACAGGCCTACGTTTAATCCATAGTGATCAACGGGATTTTTGCATGCTGCTTGAAGTAGTACCAGGGGATCAATTCCAGCGCTGACCCCTCGTTGTAAGAGCTGGTTTATATGCCCTTCCACCAGGTTATCGGGGTGTTTGTCATCAGAACAAAACATCACCTGATCGCGGTATTCGGGCAACAACCCTATCAGGGCATCAAAGTTCTTAGCGGCGCTGCCTTCCCGGATAATCACCTTCATTCCATGCGTCAACTTATCCAAGGCCTCTTCCCGGGTAAAGCATTCGTGGTCGGTGGTGATCCCCGCCCGGATATAAGCTGCTGCCCGATCACCCATCAATCCGGGAGCGTGACCATCAACTGGTTTGCCGGCCCCATGAGCCAATTGGATCTTAGCCATTACCTCGGGATCTTCATGCAATACCCCTGGCCAGTTCATCATTTCCGCCAGGTAATGAATGTCGGGGTCGTTAATTAATGCCTCCATATCACGGGCTTCAATAACTGCTCCAGCAGTTTCGAAAGGTGTAGCCGGCACGCATGAAGGGGCACCAAAAAAGCATTTGAAGTTGACTTTTTTGCTGTTTTCAATCATAAATCGCACCCCTTCAATCCCTAATACGTTGGCAATCTCATGAGGATCTGAGACAGTAGCTACCGTGCCATGAACTACCGCCAGACGGGCAAACTCCGAAGGAACTAACATGGAACTTTCAATGTGAACATGAGCATCAATAAATCCAGGGGTAATGTAAAGATCAGGCACATTGGGAGTATGTCGGACCCTCCGGATGCGCTCATTTTCAATCTCGATCACTCCGGGTTGGATAGTTTGGTTAAAAAGATCGACAATTTTACCGCTCAGCTCAACATACTCCATGGCTTAAAGCTAAGATTTTGTGGCTCACAACATATAAGAGGCGGTACATTTTTCGTAAATTTATAACGTAGTTTAGATAAACAGTATGAAACAGATCACCCGATGGATACTAATACTATCCGTATTTGCTATAGGAATGGGGGCATGCAAGTCCAATCAAAAGACCATCAAGAAAGGAAAGCCAATCCCTTGTCCTCAGAAAGATTGTTAAAAAGCTTTTCAATCCCAGGGTCATGGAAAAGATCGTAATTGCCATAGACGGTTATTCGGGTTGTGGTAAAAGCACCACCGCAAAGTTTGTAGCTAAAGCTTTGGAATATGTATATATAGACTCAGGTGCCATGTACCGGGCTGTTACCCTGTACTTTGTTAAACATTACATAAATCTTACCAATCCTAAGCAGATTGAGCAAGCCCTTGAAAAGATTGAGTTAGCATTCATTACGCGACCCGAATCAAATGACTGCGACATGTTCCTGAATGGAATTAATGTTTCAAAAAACATTCGGGAGATGTATGTTACACAAAAAGTAAGTGAGGTCAGCGCCATTCCCCAAGTCAGGACCGCCATGGTGGCGCAACAACGCAAGATGGGTAAGAGAAAAGGAGTGGTTATGGATGGCCGGGATATCGGTACCGTGGTATTCCCGGATGCCGAGTTAAAGATCTTTATGACAGCCGACCTGAAAGTTCGTGCAGCACGACGACAGATAGAGTTGCTGGAAAGAGACCAGTTGGTTAACTTCGACACTATAAAGGAAAATTTGAGCAAACGGGACCGCCTGGACACTACCAGAGAGGTGGGGCCATTGACCCAGGCACCCGACGCCCACCTCATAGACACTACTCATTTGACTATTGGCGAGCAGGTGGAGGAGGTGTTGAATTTAGCTACCGGTGTTATGATTACCGAAGATCTTAAACATAAAACATCTCCTTGAAGTTTATATGATATGAAGGTGCAGATAGACCAAAATTCAGGTTATTGTTTCGGAGTGGAGTTTGCCATACAAATGGCTGAAGACGAAATGGAGGACGAAAATGTACTCTATTGCCTGGGAGATATTGTCCATAACGATATGGAAGTGGCTCGTCTCAATCAAAAAGGGCTGCGTATAATCAACAGGGAAGAGCTAAAGCAATTGAATGATTGCAAAGTGTTGATCCGTGCTCATGGGGAGCCACCGGAAACTTATCAATTGGCCCTCGACAATAATATTGAATTGGTGGATGCATCATGTCCGGTAGTGTTAAAACTTCAAAACCGCGTTAAGCATGCCTATGATCAAGTGAAAAATAAGGACGGTCAAATCGTGTTATACGGCAAAAAGGGTCATGCCGAAGTGATCGGGTTGACCGGCCAGACCAATAAGGAGGCTATCGTGGTCATGGAGGAAAAAGATCTAGACCAGATAGACTTTAAGCGCCCCATAACACTTTTCAGCCAAACTACGAAAAGTACAAAAGGCTTCTATCAATTAAAGCAAATGATAGAAGAAAGGATTAAAGCCGCTAACGGCACAATGGAAGTGCTTGATTTTAAAGCAAACGACAGCATTTGCCGGCAAGTCTCTAATCGTGAACCTCAATTGACGAATTTTTCCCACCAGCACGACGTGATAGTCTTCGTCAGTGGTCGCAAAAGCTCTAATGGGAAGGCCTTGTACGGAGTTTGTAAAGAAAATAACAGCCGAAGCTATTTTGTGGAGAACGAGTTGGCCATCGATCCTCAGTGGTTTCTGCGGGATGACAGTGTGGGGATTTGTGGGGCAACTTCTACACCTATGTGGTTAATGGAAAGAGTGGCGGAGCACATTAAAAATCTGGATCAAAATGAGGTGCCTGTATAGAAATTGAAAACCCCTGATCCCAGGGGTTTATTTATTTTTTAATAAAATTATTTACAGTTAATATTCACTAAATTTTTATTATTTTTGCCACGATTTAATCCTTAATGCGTGTCTAAGGAAAGCTTCCAACATGTCGAAATTCGTAAAGCTTAAAAAGGGATTCAACATAAAATTAGTAGGTGCTGCCAAGAAGGAAATTGTTGATTCTGTCCATCCCGAAACTTTTGCTCTTAAACCCTCAGATTTTCTGGGCATGGAACGCCCGAAGTTACTGGTATCCGAAGGTGATAATGTCAAAGCGGGATCCCCATTGTTATTTGATAAGACAAAGCCCGATGTACTTTATACCGCTCCGGTTAGTGGAGAAGTAGTAGAGATAAAGAGAGGTGAGAAAAGAAGGCTTTTAGAAATAAGGATATTGGCCGATAAGCAGATCCAATATCAACCTTTTGACAAGTATACCATCTCCGAGATAAACAATATAAGTAAGGACCAAATATTAAAGCAGTTGGTAACTTGCGGTATTTGGCCTAAGTTCATTCAGCGCCCCTACGGCATAATTGCCAATCCTCAGGATTCTCCTAAAGCCATTTTTATTTCGGCTTTTGACTCTCATCCATTGGCTCCCGATTTGGATTTTATCCTCAAAGGGCAGGACCAGTATTTCCAAACGGGACTGGACCTGATCAAGAAATTAACCCCCGGCAAAGTACATCTCAATGTAGATTCGGACGCCGAGGTAAGCCCGCTTTTTAGTGCCGTGCGTGGGGTGGAGATTAATAAGTTCTCCGGACCACATCCGTCTGGAAACGTGGGCGTTCAAATACACCATTTGGACCCTATCAACAAGGGTGAAGTTGCCTGGACCCTGAGCCCCTACGCTGTGGTGCAAATCGGCAAACTGTTTCTGGAAGGCGTTTATGATGCCTCCAAGATCTTTGCTGTGGCCGGTTCTTCTGTAAAGGAGCCCCGATATTATCGTACCTATGATGGCGCTTGTATCGATAAATTCATCAAAGATAATCTGCAACATGAGAATGTGCGTTTTATATCCGGAAATGTGCTGACCGGTGAGCGGATTGCCTCTACCGGTTATCTAGGTTTCTACCATCATTTAATAACCGTAATTACAGAGGGCGACTATCACGAATTTTTAGGATGGCTGAAGCCTACCAGTAGCAAGTTGAGCTTCCATAGAGCTCTTGGCCTTATGTCATTTATGAATCGCAACAAAGAGTACGACCTGGACACCAACACCTGCGGTGAGGAGCGTGCCTTTGTGCAGACCGGCGTTTTTGAAAGAGTAACTCCCATGGACATTCTGCCCACACATTTGATCAAGGCTATCATGGCGGAAGATTACGATGACATGGAGACTCTGGGTATTTATGAAGTGGTAGAGGAGGATCTGGCGCTTTGCGAATTCGTGGATGTGTCCAAACATAATATTCAATCAATATTGCGTCAGGGTATCGATCTAATGATACATAGCTAATAATGAAGTTTGTAAAAGATATACTGGATAAGCAACGCCCTATGTTCCAAAAAGGAGGGCGTTTTGAAAAGTTCTACTACCTATTCGAGGCAGGTGAAACTTTCATGTTCACCCCCGATCATACAACGGACTCTAAGGGAGCACAAATCAGAGATGCTGTTGACCTGAAGCGCCTGATGATGACGGTGGTGATTGCGATGATCCCTTGTCTGATCTACGGAATGTGGAATGTGGGCCATCAACACTTCATTGCTACCGGTGAAGTAGCCAGTTTGGGGCAAAAGCTATGGGTAGGAGTTTACGTAGTGCTTCCTATGCTTTTGGTATCTTATGGAGCCGGGGGCCTGGTGGAGGTTATTTTTGGTATCATCCGTAAACACCCCATCAATGAGGGGTTTTTAGTAACGGGTATGTTGATACCGCTAGTACTGCCACCCACTACGCCTCTGTGGCAAATTGCCCTGGGAACAATCTTCGCGGTAGTAATTGCCAAAGAAGCTTTCGGCGGCACCGGTATGAATGTACTGAACATCGCCATGACTGCCAGGGCCTTCCTCTATTTCGCCTATCCCGCCCAAATGTCGGGGGAGAATGTATGGACCTATCTGGGAGATGCTACCCCTGTAGAAGGATATTCCGGAGCCACTTCTCTGGCTGTAGCATACAATGCTTCTGTAGAGGGCACACATACGGTGGTGGCTGCTATGGGTGATAGCTGGTATGCCAATCTTTATGACTTTAAGAACTTATTCCTGGGGGCTATCCCCGGTTCAGTGGGGGAGACCTCCGTTTTGATGGCCTTGATCGGCGCTGCTATCCTCATCGTCACTGAGGTGGGCAGTTGGAAGATCATATTCAGTGTTTTCGGAGGGGCCTTGTTTATGGGATACTTGTTTAACCTCTTTGGACTCAATGCCTTTATGGAAATGCCCCCACACTATCATTTAGTGATAGGCGGACTGGCATTTGGCGCGGTATTTATGGCAACCGATCCTGTTACCGCCGCCCATACTGAAAGAGGGAAATGGATCTACGGATTCTTAATTGGAGTACTGACGGTGCTTATCAGAGTAGTGAATCCAGCCTATCCGGAGGGGATAATGCTGGCAGTTTTACTGATGAACGTCTTTGCTCCTCTGATTGATTTCTATGTAGTACAAGCAAATAAGAAAAGGAGGTTGAAACGTGCGACAATCTAATACCTATATCATCATATTCTCCATTATTACCACCATAATACTAGGGGGACTGCTTTCCCTTACTTCGGTGGGATTGGCGGAACGTCAGCAGATCCAAGTAGAACTGGATACCAAAAAGAGTATACTCAGGGCGGTTATGGACATCCAAAAAGGGGATGATGTCCTGGGTATTTATGGTGATCGCATCGAATCACTGGTGGTAGATCACCAAGGCACCCGCGTTGAAAACGATTCCGAAGGTGTGCCCCTGATAGCTGAGAACGTGTCCATAGAGAAGAATTTTAAACTGGATCCAGAGGAGCGCCTTTATCCCGTATTTCAATTCAAAGGGGATAACGGAGAAATCGATGCTTACATCTTGCCGATATATGGTAACGGCCTATGGGATGTGATCTGGGGATATCTGGCCTTAGATAAGGACCTTAACACTATTAAAGGGGTAGTCTTCGATCACCGGGGAGAAACACCCGGGCTGGGCGCGCGAATTTCAGAAAAAGATATTCAATCCCGATTCGTGGAGAAGCAATTATACGATCAGGCCGGACAATTGATCTCGGTCAGCATGTTAAAAGGCGAGGGCAACCCTCCCGAATCCTTAGGAGTGCACAGTGTGGATGGGTTGGCCGGAGCCACTATCACCGCCCGAGGAGTCAATAACATGATCAAAGATTATCTGAGCTACTACGAGAACTATTTAAAGAAAATTTCATCATAGGCGTTTGATATGAGTACGGAAACTTTAGAACAACCGATAGTTAAGAAGGAGAAAAGTGAAGGCTTGATGTCGAAACGACGACGTAAGTTCATTTCAGATCCCTTAAATGATGACAATCCCATTACCGTGCAGGTACTGGGCATATGTTCTGCGCTGGCCATTACCCTTAAAATGGAACCTACCATGGTAATGTCTATCGCGGTACTATTCGTGATCGTTTTTTCCAATTTGATCATTTCTGTATTCAGAAACCTGATCCCCAACCGGGTGCGGATCATCGTACAATTAGCGATTATTGCCACTCTGGTGACACTGGTTAATGAGGTTCTTAAAGCCTATTACTACGATATGTATAAAGTGCTTTCGGTTTATGTTGGTTTAATCATTACCAACTGTATCATCATGGGTCGCCTGGAAGCCTTTGCCATGGGTAATAAGGCCTGGGATTCTATCCTGGATGGATTCGGAAGTGGATTTGGCTATGCTTGGATTATACTAGCGGTAGCTTTTTTCCGGGAATTATTCGGTTTCGGATCCCTGTTCGGATTTGAGGTTTTCGAAGCCATCGGAATATCCAATTTTCCCAATAATGGCTTGATGGTAACTCCAATCGGAGCTTTTATGATCCTGGGAATCATCATCTGGATTCAAAGAACTAAAACTGGTTACGTAGAACATTAATATATCACATTATGGAATTATTAAGTCTCGGTGTTCGATCAATTTTTGTAGAAAATATGGTCTTCGCCTATTTCTTAGGGATGTGCTCCTATTTGGCGGTTTCCAAAAAGGTCTCCACTGCCGTAGGTTTAGGTTTTGCGGTAATATTTGTGCTGACCATAACCGTTCCGGCCAACTGGCTGATAAAAGAATTTGTACTGAAGGAAGGTGCCCTTAGCTGGCTGGGGGCTGGCTACGCCGATGTAGACCTCAGTTTCCTGCAGTTCATAATGTTCATTGCTATAATTGCTGCTATGGTGCAGTTGGTGGAGATGATCATAGAAAAAGTATCACCGGCATTGTATGGATCACTTGGTATTTTCCTGCCCCTGATCGCAGTGAACTGTGCCATTCTGGGTTCCTCCTTGTTTATGGTTCAGAAAGACCTTAATCTGGTGGAATCTACGGTATATGGCTTTTCCTCCGGAATAGGCTGGTTCCTGGCTATTATAGCATTAGCTGCCATCCGGGAAAGACTCAAGTATAGCAATGTGCCAGATGGCTTAAAAGGACTGGGCATTACCATGCTCATTACCGGTTTGATGGGATTGGCTTTCCAGTCATTTATCGGAATAGCTATTTGAGATCAACTGAACTCTGATAAATATTCATCCCGGGACTGCTATCCCGGGATTTGTTTTTTTAGGATGATGTGTTCTGATAGTACAGGTTTCAGTATATTTCTTTAAAACATCTTCAATTACTCTGCTATGAATCTTCAATTATTTCCTAAATATTTTCTGCGAGGCCTATTGCTGGTAGTACCCCTGGCGCTTACCCTTTATATCATTGTAATATCCATACGCTGGCTGGATGGACTTATTCCCTTTACTATTCCGGGTTTGGGCTTGCTTATTATTCTGGGATCAATTACTATTTTCGGGTACCTGGGTTCAACCTTCCTGGCACAGCCCATTATTAAATTCTTCGAAAATGTGATGATGCGCTTACCTCTGGTGAGGATCATTTACACCTCACTTAGGGATCTGGTGTCTGCATTTGTTGGGGATCATAAGAAATTTGATCAACCGGTCATCGTTAGTTTGCTCAGTGATGGGGCCATGAAGCGCGTGGGGTTCGTCACCCAGGAGAATGTGGACTTCCTGGGATCGCCGGGTTATGTGGGCGTGTATTTTCCCCATAGTTATAATGTGTCCGGAAATCTAATCCTGGTACCCAAAGACCAGGTCATCCCCTTGAACTTTTCCAGTACCGAGATTATGAAATTTGTGGTGTCCGGCGGGGTATCGGATATAGACATCTCGGGATTGAAAAAAGCTTCACCAAATAATTGATTGCTTAGGGTGTGACTAATGACCACTTTGATTAAGTTTATAACGGTGTTATTAATTTGATTTTTCCACTCCGTTTCAATGGGGCAACTCACGATTTTTGAGGACCAGGCGGTTACTTCCTTCAAGAATTTTACCATTTATCGTTCCTCAGCAGGTTCAGGTAAGACCTTTACCCTGGTAAAAGAGTATTTGAAGATCGTACTGCGTAATCCCGCTGATTTTCAGCATGTGTTGGCCATCACCTTTACCAATAAGGCCACCGAGGAGATGAAGAAGCGCATACTGGAACAGCTAAGGGACATGGCTGCCGGCCGCCCGACTGATATGCAGAAGCAAATCGATCAGGAGTTTGCACACTTTCCCCAAAAGCTGGACATTAAATCCCGCGCCACCAAAGTCCTGGACAATATTCTGCATAACTATTCGCGGTTTGCCATAAGTACCATCGATCATTTTTTTAGTCAGTTGGTTAGATCCCTGGCCCGCGAATTACGCCTCAATCTGAATTACGAGATCGATGTGGACGACGATACCGCTATGCAGGAGGCCCTACAGAATCTTTATTCGCAGTTACACCACACCCCTGAGTTGAAGGAATGGGTGAAGGACTTTGCCTTCAATCGGATCGAACAGGATAAAGGTTGGCAGTTGGATTACAACCTCATTGAGTTTGGGAAGGAACTATTCAAGGAGAAATTCCACAAAGGATTCAGCCAGATAGACCCCCAAAAAGTAAACATGGCCTCTTTAAGGGAGTTGGAGCAGCAACTTCAAAACACCCGGAACAGTTACCAAGGCTACCAACGCGATCGGGCCAGTGAAGCCCTGAAGATCATCGGCGATCAGGGCTTAAAGACATATGATTTTAAATTTAAAGGAAGTGGCACTGTAAATACATTTTATAAATTTTTCAAGGGTCAATTTGAACTGAGAAAGCGTTTTGTGGACCTGGCATGCGGCTATGACGACTGGTATAAAAGCGGGGCTTTAAAAGCAGACCAGATAAAATCGGCGGTAGCTAATGGCCTGGACCGGGTTACTAAGGAGATCTACCACTATCACCAGACTCATTATCAAGAGTATGTTAGCGCTTGTCACCTGCAGCGGCACATCTATAGTTATGGGCTCCTAGATGCCCTGAACGAACAGCTGAAGGCCTATCGTCAGCAGAATAATTTGATGTTGTTATCTCATAATGGATTTTTGTTAAAGGAGATAATAGCCGATCGTGAGGCTCCCTTCCTATTCGAAAAGCTGGGCAGTTATTACCACCATGTACTCATCGATGAATTTCAGGATACCTCAGCCTATCAATGGGACAACTTAAAGCCATTGGTCACCCATAGTCTGGACAATCAAAACCATGTGCTACTGGTCGGCGATGTAAAGCAATCTATCTACCGATGGCGTGGTGGTGATCTTAACTTGTTATTGCACCAGGCAGCAGACGAGCTGGCACTTTATCGGGATCAACTGGAAGAGAAAACTCTGCAAACCAATTGGAGAAGTGCTCAGTCGGTGATCCATTTTAACAATACTTTTTTCAGCATTGCCCATAAGTTCCTGCTTAATACCAAGGACCTTCCTGAGGATTCCGGGATGCTTACAGAAGTGTACCGAGAGGTTGAGCAGAACCAGCACAAACGCAATAGGGGAGCGGTTCGCTTACAATTCTTTGAGCGTGAAGAGTATCGCAAATGGGATCAGGCTCAGCAAAAC
>JAOTYN010000085.1 GCA_029861825.1 Cyclobacteriaceae bacterium | reverse complement strand
TCAGAAAAAGGCCCAGGGTGAAGAGTTCAGCCAGGCCATTGTATCAGCCGCCGCTCAGCGATTCCGGCCAATTTTGATGACCAGCCTCTCTACCATCTTAGGGATATTGCCCATCGCCCTGGCTTTGGGTGCGGGCGCTGAAAGCCGGGTATCTATGGGGCTCACGGTTATCGGTGGGCTGATCTTCTCCACTATCTTGACCTTATATGTGATACCAGCTATTTACACTTATGTGAGTGGAACCGAAACGAGAATGGTTAGAACATAGGATTATGAGACTTATCACCATTTTAATAGGCCTGACTATGAGTTATGGCCCGGTCTTGGCGCAAGAGGTCCTTACTTTGGAGCAGGCCATAAGATCGGGGCTGGAAAATAATTTTGGCATCAGGATCGCTGAAAACGACGAGGAGGTGGCCACGAATAACAACCGCGCAGGTAATGCCGGCATGCTGCCCATACTGGATTTGGAGGCCGGTAAGAGTTATCAAAAACAGAACATAGACCTTGACATCCAGGGATCGGAAGGTACTTTCAATATTAGCCGGGATTGGGCTAAGTCCGATCGCCTGGGCGCCTCTGCTCAATTGAATTGGACCATATTCGACGGGTTGGGAATGTTTATGTCCAAAGGGCGCTTACAGGCTTTAGAACAATGGGGCGAACTTAACACCCAGCAGATCGTGCAGAATACCGTGGCAGAAATACAAATTGCCTACTATCAGATCATACTGGAAGAGGAACGGTTAAAAGTCCTGGATGAAAATCTGGAGATCTCGCAGCGAAGAATGGATTTTGCCAGAAACCGTTACGAAGTTGGAAAGGGATCCAAATTGGACTATCTGTCAGCGCAAGTGGATTTCAATAGTGATCAATCCCTACTGATACAACAGGGGGAACGCATTCAAAACGCTAAGGTAGATCTAAATGTAATACTGGCCAGGGATGTAGATGCCGATTTCACTATTGGCGCGGGTATCAAAGTGGACGAGGATCTGAAATACGACCAGCTGGCCGAGCAACTTGATAGATCCAATCCGGAAATCCTTAAAGCCTTACAAGACCACAACGTGGCCTATTATGAATATCGGGAACGGCAAGCCAATCGCTACCCCAGTATATCCCTGGATGTATCTTACAATTACAATACCCGAGATAATGAAGCAGGACAATTGCGATCGTCCACCATTGATGGCGTAGGCTATGGCGTAACCGCCCGCTGGAACATCTTTAATGGATTTAACACCAACCGGCAGGTGCAAAATGCCCGCATAGAGCACCGCAGCACTCTTCTGGTGCTGGAAGAAACAAAATTATTGCTGGCCGGCGACTTGAGAAAGATCTACAACAATTACCTCAACAACCTTCAACTGGAAAAATTGGAAGAAGAGAGTTTGATAGTGGCCAGGGAAAACGAAGAGATCGCCATTGAAAGGTTCAGACTGGGTGTTAGCAATTCACTGGAACTAAGGGAAGCTCAGCGCAATCTGGTTAGCGCAAACAGCCGTTTGCTCAATGCTAAATTCTCTACTAAACTGGCTGAGATAGAACTACTAAGGCTAACCGGTAACCTGGTTAAGAGCCGGCCTTGATCGGGGATCCACCAGAGGTGTTTGCTGCAGTCTGCGAATCAAAAGGTGTACTTCGGCTTCCAGGGCTGGAAAAAGCGCTGCAGGGGTAGCACTACTCACATCTTCAAAATCCCAAACCAATATTTGTTGATCCTCGATTTTATTGGAACGCTGGATTCGATGCTCCAAATCTGGATTAATCAATACAATGCAGGCGGCATTTTCCAGGTCCGGTGATTTAAGTGGTGTGGGCTTACGAAAGTTGGCGGGTAAGGGCACGCCTCTTATATCCAAGGCTTCGATGCAGCGTGGATCTAAGTTGTTTTGCTGATGCTTGAGCAAAACTCCTCTGGAAAAACCTTGGTATTTAAGGAGTTGCTCACTCGCCATCTGATTGAAGAGGATTTCAGCAAACCGGCTGGCACAAAAATTAGTAATTCCCAGGAATAAGACCTGATTGTTCATACTGTAATTGCTTTGCCCTTAATGACATAAACGCTATTTAGTCACCCATTTGTTACAAAAAGCCCAACTTTTTTACCGGAAGATCAAAGAAGAGGTGTCATTAGGGTTCTATTTTATTCCGAAATCGATTGAAATTTGAGATTCATGAATAAAGTTACTTTTAGGGATTTCCACCTGAAAACAAATTGCTATATTGGTGGGATTTTTTAAAACAGGGATTAACAGATATTAAATTATTATCATGAAGGAGGAGAGTATGAAAGAGGAGTTTGAGTTTTCATTTTCTTTCGAACTTAACCCTAAGTATCAGCGTACCGTGGCCTATTTCAGCATGGAATTCGGCATTGACCAGGCGCTAAAAATTTACTCAGGAGGTTTAGGATTTTTGGCCGGCTCACACATGCGCAGCGCTTATGAATTGAGGCAACCGGTAATCGGTATTGGCATGTTATGGAAGAAGGGGTATTACGATCAAATTCGCAAGGCAGATAAATCCATGGAAGTGCTGTTTCAGGACAAGATATACAGTTTCCTGGATGATACTGGTATTACCTTTGAGTTGCAGGTCAATCAGCACCCGGTAAAGGTCAAGGCATATTATCTGGCTCCGGAGGTATTTGGCAGTGCTCCCATATTCTTATTGTCCACAGACCTTCCGGAAAATGATTATCTGGCACAGACCATTACCCACCGGTTATATGATTCCAATATTTCTACCAGAATTGCTCAGTATATCGTTTTGGGGGTAGGTGGCGCCACACTTTTAGATAAATTGGGGCTGCAGCCGGATGTATACCATTTGAATGAAGCACATGCCTTGCCCGCTGCTTTTCACCTATATGAACGATTGCAAAGCGCGGATAAGCTCCAAGATCATGTTGTTCTTACTACCCATACTCCGGAGAAAGCCGGGAATGAAGTACATGAATTCAGTTTGTTGGAAAAAATGGGATTCTTTAACGGGTTGGATAAACAAACCATTAAGGAGCTAACAGGGATCAATGATCTCTACTTTGACCAGACGCTGGCGGCGCTACGGGTAAGCAAGATAGCCAATGGAGTGAGTCAAAAGCACGGGCAGATAGCCCGTGAGATGTGGAAGGACCAAGATGATATCTGCCCTATTGTGGCTATTACCAATGCTCAGAATCAAAAATATTGGGGTGATAAAAAGCTTTACCAGCTAGCGGATGCCAAGGATTTGTTGGGTATGCGCAAACGCAAGAAAGCCTTAAAAAGAAAGTTCTTTGAGGTGGTGGCCGATCAAACGGGTAAGATCATGGACCCCGATGCATTGACCATTGTTTGGGCCCGTCGCTTTGCTGAATATAAACGACCGGATTTGATAACCGCCGATCTGGAACGCTTTAAAGCCCTGTTGACAAACCAGGAACGGCCCTTGCAGGTGATCTGGGCAGGGAAACCCTACCCCTTGGATTACGGAGCCATAAGCACTTTCGACAGCCTGGTGTATCTGAACAAGGAGTTTATGAACTGTGCTATTTTGGTGGGTTATGAACTTTGGCTGTCCCTGATGTGCAAACGGGGCGCAGATATTTGGCTGAATAATCCCCGGGTGACTCGCGAGGCATCGGGAACCAGCGGTATGACCGCCGCCATGAATGGTGCCATTAATTTTAGCACCCAAGACGGATGGGTTCTTGAGTTCTCCAAACACCGTCAGAATAGCTTCTTGGTACCCCAGGCAGATCCGGAACTTCCACACCACCAGCAGGACAGCATCGATGCTAAGAATCTGTTGGATGTGCTGGAAAATGACATCATACCAATGTACTACGACCATCCGGATCAATGGAATGAGATCATGTACCATAGCGTCCAGGATGTGGTGCCTTATTTCGATGCCGATCGCATGGCCGACGAATACTATCAAATGGTTTATACATATGAGCGCGTGCTGCAGGAAGCAAGTTTGGAAAAAGAGTAAGGTTTGATGATTGTGTCATAATTGGTATATTGATCTACTAGTTATGAGCACATCCCTATCAGCATCTGCTTCGGCTCTGCAAGATCTATCCATTTTTAAAGAATTGCCATCTGCTGTACTACAAAAATTGGCGGCAGAAGCTGAAGAGATCAATATCTCAAAGGATCAGACGATCATCAAGAAAGGTGACCCTGGCGACAGTATGTTCCTTATACGCAGGGGAGCGGTAGTAGTACATGATGAAGATCATATCTTCGCAACTCTTATCTCCGGTGAGTATTTCGGTGAGTACGCCCTCATAGATGATTACACCCGCAGCGCCACCGTAACCGCTAGCCAACCCACGGAGTTGATCCGACTTACACGCGAGCGTTTTAATGCCACCATGGGCGACCACCCGGAATTAAAGGACGCCATTCTTATGGAGTTGATTAAGCGGCTGCGCCATTTGAATACCCTTCAGGACCAATTGTTGAAGAACAACAATGAGATCCAGCAAAAGAATAAGGAGATTGCCGCCATAAATCAAAAGCTGACGGAAATAAATGACGAGAAAACCCAGATCATGTTGGTGCTGGCTCATGAGCTGCGCAATACCTTGACCAGTAGCATCACCTTGGGTGAATCACTGCACGAAGAGATTAAGGACCGGGCGCCTGATCTGGAAGAGTATATCGATCGTCTTAACCGCTCCTTATGGCGGATGAGCCAAAGTGTGGATCGCATGATATCCAAAAAAACTGAGGTAAAGTCAGTTGAACTTAACATTTCAGAATTTAGCCTCACGGCTTTGCTGGAAGACTTGAACAGCCATTTCATAGATCAGGCTACGGACAAGCAAGTGAAGTTGTCTTTTAAAGGTAGTGGTTACCAGGTTACTTTGGATCGAGCGCTGACTCGTCAGATTCTGGAAAACCTAATCGGCAATGCTATCCGATTTTCACCTGGAGGGGCCCGAGTAGTAGTACAAACCTATGAGGAAGACCCTTATTTGTGCATAAGTATAAAAGACCAGGGACCGGGGCTGTCGGAGGCGGCCCTACGTCCTTTGTTAGAACCACTTGATGAGCAAGAAGATACCGTAAAGAATCCATCGGATATCAGCCTTTCCATCGTCCGACGCTACACAGAGTCCATGGGAGGGAAAGTGCAGTGCGATAGTAAACCCGGTCATGGCGCTACCTTTACCTTAAAATTCAAAGACTACCAAAAAGAGAGTTCACAAAAGGGTTTTTGGGATTTATTTAAAACCTGAAACGGAAAAGCATCATTTTCGTTTATTAAGATCGAAAGCGGAATCTATGGCTCTTTCTACTAGTTTGAAACGTAAACTCCACACGGTCCTCTACATTTTGTTGGTGTGGTTGATACTGGGCCTTTACATTGTGATTTACAATCACCTGTTAATCGCCTCTGCGGAAGCCTACGATTTTTGGAACAGTTTCATTACCACCTTGACAGCAGTCATCATCGCGGGGATCGTCGCGGGAAATTTGATCGTATTCGTACTTCGTGAACAATTTAAACGGCTTCCTTTGGGACTAGGTTTGGTCCTCTATGCCTTGACCTTTATATTTTTAATTACAGTGATTACGGTGATTGCATCCTTTCTGTACAATTCATTGAATATGAACTTGCCCTATTATCATGAATTGGTAATCAATGATGTTAAGCGTTTCCTTATGAAGGACTATGGGTTTTTATTGAATCTGATGACCTGGAGCACCATAGCTTTTCTCACAATTTTAAGCTTACAGGTGAATGATAATTACGGCCAGGGGGTATTTAAGAATTTGCTGCTGGGCCGATATCATCAACCCAAACAAGAGGACCGTATTTTTATGTTCCTGGATATTAAATCCAGCACCAGGATCGCAGAACAGGTGGGCAATATTCAATACTTCAAACTGCTAAGCAAATTCTTCAGGGATATTTCCTCACCTGTATTAGAATACGGCGGAGAGATCTATCAATATGTGGGTGATGAGGTAGTGGTATCCTGGCCCTTAAAACGGGGGTTGAAAAATGCTCAAGCGCTAAAGTGTTTTTTTGCTATTCAAGATGTTATTAGCGCCAAAGCAGGGGAGTATCAAAAGTTATTCGGATTAGTGCCGGATTTCAAGGCTGGGCTGCACTTTGGGGAAGTGACCATCGGGGAGGTGGGATCCATCAAAAAGGATATCATATTTTCCGGCGATGTACTGAATACCACTTCACGTATTCAGGATCTTTGCAATAAGTTTGGAGTGAATTTACTGGTTAGCAAAAAGCTATTGGATCTTATGCCACAGGCTTCACAATACCATGTTAAAAAGCTTGAGGAGATCTCATTGAGAGGTAAGGAACGACCCGTTGCCTTATGTTCGGTGCAAATAAATTATACCCCTGAACCAAACCTCACTAAACATATTTCTTTATAATGATGGTGGCGTTATGTCCGCCGAATCCGAAGGTATTACTCATAGCATAATCAACGGTCCCAGGTAATGCCTTGGCAGGGGTGATCTTAAGATCACTTGGCACAGCAGGATCCAAGCTTTCAATATTTATGGTAGGAGGGAGCAGGTCGTGGAATACCGATAAGGTACAAATGGTAGCTTCCAAGGCTCCTGCTGCCCCTAGCAAATGGCCGCTCATAGACTTGGTAGCCCCTATCCAGGGCTTGGTGTCCTCACCTAATAGGTTACGAATGGCAACCAGCTCAGAAAGATCCCCCACCGAAGTAGAGGTGGCGTGAGCATTGATATAATCCAAGGTTTGGGCAGATATCCCGGCTTCGTCCAGCGCCAGCTGCATGCCGCGAAGCGCTCCCTCGCCCTCGGGATGAGTGGCGGTGGCATGGTAGGCGTCGGCAGTCATGCCTCCTCCCACAATTTCGCCGTAAATGTTTGCCCCTCGTGCCAGTGCGTGCTCCAGGGATTCCAAGATCAGAGCACTTGCTCCTTCACCCATTACAAAACCATCGCGATCTTTATCGAAAGGTCTACTGGCAGTTTGTGGGCTGTCATTGCGGGTGGACAGTGCTTTCATTGCTCCAAAACCGCCAATGCCCGACTCGGTGATAGGTGCTTCGGAGCCTCCGGTGACCATCAGGTCGGCCTTGTCCAACCGGATGTAATTAAAAGCATCAATCAAGGCAGTGGTGGAGGAGGCACAAGCCGATACCGGGCAATAGTTGGCACCCTTTAAACCATGCTTAATGCTGATGGCCCCTGACGGCGTATCGATAAGGATCTTAGGAACGAAAAAAGGGCTGAACCGGGGACGGCCTTCTGCTGCATAAGCCTTAAGCTCCTGGTCGAAGGTGTAGATGCCCCCATTTCCTGAAGACCAAATCACTCCGCAGCGGTGGCGATCCAATCCTTCGAATTGCAGCTGGGCATCCTTGATGGCCTCCTCGGCAGCGATCAAGGCATATTGGGTAAAGGGATCGGTCTTGCGGGCCTCTTTGCGATCAAAATAGTCCAACGCTTGGTAATTTTTAAGTTCACAGGCGAAGGTGGTTTTGAATTGGGTAGTATCGAACTTAGTAATAGGTACCGCACCACTGGCACCGATCTTTAAGGCTGACCAGAAAGAATTCACATCGTGACCCAGAGGCGTCAGGGCGCCTAAGCCGGTTATTACTACTCTTTTTAATTCCATAATATACTTACTAGTAAGTCAGTTTAAGATCCAAATGAATCTGCTCAACTACTTTGTGAAACATTTCATTGCCCAAGAGCCGGGCTAGTTGCAGGCTCCCCGCCAAACTTGTTAATATGGTCAATGCTTTATCTCGACTTTTGCCTTCAAATGATAAGACCCCTTGCTGTCTGCCCCCCTCTAAAAGCTGTGCCAACCAGTTTTGCACATCTGCCGAGAGCTTTCTAATACCTGCTTGCATGGACAGAGGGAGGGTGTAGTAATCGGTGGCCAGAGAACCAATCAAACAGACCCGATTCTCCTTTTCCAGATTGTACTGATAAATTTTTATTAGCCAGTCCAATTGCTCTGCTACCGGGAGTACCCGGTGTTCGGGGTGACTTATCCATTTGCTGAACCGCTCATGGGTGTTTTTGATTATTTGTCGTCCTAGCGATTCTTTGCTGGGAAAATGATAATGAATGGCGGCGTTCTTAATTCCTAATTCAGAGCTGATATGATGATAGCTAAAGGCATTGAAACCTCGCTTTTGCATTAGATCTTCCCCTAATTCCAGAATTTTTCGGCGGGTGGCCTGTCTGATGGACATATGCAAATATATAATATACTTACTAATAAGTAAATTAAATCAAAATTAAGATAGTTACGACGTTAAAAAACCAAAAACAAAAGTGGACTTTACTGGCAAATCTGATTAACTTAATTGGGGCCGAGATAACCTCCAATCGAGGTAACCTCCAAGAAATGGGTAAAGACGGAAACATTAAAATTGCCCTAAGCGTTATTAATAGTATTCCGGAACTATGAAGAAGCTGCTTATCATAGGATACATGTTCGTGTGCTGGTCCTCTTACGGCCAGGAACATGAAATAATCCGTAGTATCTATTTCGGAGGAGGCAGCTACTACATAGATTTGGAACAGTACCAAACCCTGGAACATTTTTTAGATTCACTTCCCTATTTGGAAAATTATCAGATCTCCATCAGTAGTCATACCGATAATATTGGGAGTGCCTCCTACAATATGTGGTTGTCCCATATGCGCAGTGAAGCGGTCATGTTTGTGCTTACTCAAAATGAAATACTTAGGGAACAGGTGCTGATAAAGAACAATGGGAAGCACAACCCCTATTTCGATAATAAGAGCAATATCGGACGCATGTCCAACCGGCGGGTGGATATCATATTTACCCCGCCGGTTTTCTAAAGCTTGCTTCACCAAACTTTCTTCTTTAACTTCCCTTCCAACAACTTTTGATGGATATGAAATGGTTATTTTCATTAATAATAGGGAGCTTATTGTCTTGTAGTCCTGCTGAACAGCATGCTGTAATTAATATAGAGCTATCCTCTGAGCTGGCAGATTCTGCACAAAATGGAAGATTGATCCTGCTTATTGCTACCGATAGTACCACTGAACCTCGTTTTCAGTTGTCCGATGGCGTTGCCACCGCTCAGGCCTTTGGCTTGGATGTAGAGGACTGGGCACCAGGCAGCAAGGTACAGTTCAATGAGGATGTTTGGGGCTACCCTCTGAAATCATTAAAAGCGCTGGAAGCTGGTATATACTACATTCAAGGGGTATTTAATCGATATGAAAGGTTCGATTTGTCTACCGGACATACGGTTTACCTGCCACCTGAAAAAGGTGAAGGCCAACAGTGGAACCGCAAACCGGGCAACTTCTATACCACTCCGCAAAGAGTGGTGGTTGACGAAGGGAACATTCACCATACATTGAAACTAACTGAGGTGATTCCCGATATTGAACCTCCTGCAGATACTGAGTATATCAAACATGTGCGTATAAAAAGTGCACTGCTGTCCGAGTTTTGGGGACGAGATGTATATCTAGGCGCACATGTGCTGGTTCCTGAAGGCTTTGATGAACATCCGGAGGCCCGTTTTCCGCTTATGGTATTCCATGGTCACTTTCCCTACGATTTTGGGGGTTTTAGAATTGAACCTCCCGATGAAAACCTAGAGCCGGAATATAGTGATCGCTTTGATGTACCCGGCTATAACCGTATGGTGCAACAAGAGGCCCACGACTTTTACAAACAATGGACCAGTGCCGATTTTCCCAGAATGCTTATCATAAAAATTCAGCACGCAAACCCCTACTATGACGATAGTTATGCAGTAAATTCCGCAAACCTAGGTCCCTATGGAGATGCTATCACTTTCGAACTAATACCTTATATAGAGCAACAGTTTCGCGGCATAGGAGCTCCCTGGTCACGCTTCCTATACGGCGGGTCTACCGGGGGCTGGGAAGCATTGGCGGCCCAGGTCATGTACCCCGACCAATACAATGGCTGTTTTGCAGCATGTCCCGATCCTATTGATTTTAGAGCTTACTGCCTGGTCGACATTTACAATCATGAAAACGCCTACTATTCAAACGGACCATTCCGCAGCACGCTGAGGCCCGGTCATCGGGATTACTTGGGGCATGTTGACGCCACCTTAAAGGACATGAACCACCGCGAACTGATCCTGGGGACAAAAAGCCGTTCCGGCCAGCAGTGGGATATTTGGGAAGCCGTATACTCTCCACAAGGTGAAGACGGTTACCCCCAGAGACTTTGGGATAAACGAACCGGGGAGATCGACCATCAGGTTGCGGAATATTGGAAGCAAAATTATGACCTACGGTACATTCTAGAGCGGGACTGGGAAACCTTAGGACCCCTGCTAAAAGGCAAGATACATGTGTACTGCGGAGATATGGACAATTATTATCTCAACAACGCAGTGTATTTGATGGAGCAGTTTCTGGAAAGTACTCAAAACCCCTATTATCAAGGCGAAGTAGCTTATGGAGACCGGGCCGAACACTGTTGGAATGGTGATCCTGATAACCCCAATCATGTTTCAAGATTGCGATACAACACCATGTACATCCCCAAGATCCTTAAGAGAATGCAGGAAACTGCTCCCGCGGGGGCGGACCTGAGCAGTTGGCGATACTAAAGTGGGTATACGGTTCCCTGCTTGGCAACCTGGAATCCTTCTTGCATGACTACAGTGTAGGCTTCACTCTGTTCTTGCAAAAGGGGATTAGTGTGATTGAAATGGATGAAATGCACTTTGGATTTTTGAATAGGGTCCAGTCCTTTCATCAAGTGCATGCTTTCCGTCACAAAAGGGTGGGGAATGGTGGACATATCCCGTCCGGGGAGTTCCCCGTTTTGAAAGAAGCTACCATCGATCAGTGCCACATCTACCTTCATAATTTCTTCCCGGATATCCAGCTCCCACTTTTCCCATTTATCAATATCGGGTATAAACAGAGAACTGAAAACCTTTCCTTTTATCCGGTATCCCACGGTTTCACTATACTCGTCACGATGAGGGACCAGCACTGGTGTTATGGATAATTGAGAACCCAGAGCTACCGCGCTGTCGGACTGTAAGGATTGCAGGTCAATATTGGCCAAGCTAACCAATTGATCCCAAGGACCGTTGGATTCCAGATATTTCCGCATCCTAGGCATGGCATAGACCGGAACCCGGTCACCGCCTAATGCCTCCCGGCCCAACTGCATAAGTCCTGTGTAGTGTCCCATATGGGCATGAGTTAGAAACACCCCGGCCAGTTCCGTATTCCAGTGTTCTTTCAGATACTGCCACTGGTCCTTGAAATCAGGGGTGGCATCTATGATCCAATGTTTCCCCTGGTCCAGGTCCACAATTCCCAGGGAAGTCACCATTTTGCCAAGGTGGGGTTGC
>JAOTYN010000499.1 GCA_029861825.1 Cyclobacteriaceae bacterium | reverse complement strand
ACCTGAAACCATTCTGAATGATCTGCCTTTGACCGATGAGCTAGCAGTAAGTGAGCAGCTGGCTGGGATTTACGAGGAGCTTATGGGTTCAATAGATATTAACAAAGCTTCCCTTCAGGAATTGCAAGGACTTCCCTGGATCACTCAAAGCCAGGCTAAGAATTTGATCAAATACCGGGACTTGAACGGGAAATTCATGGATCTATATGAACTTCAAGTAGTTCCAGGTTGGGATCTGAATACTATAAAAAACTTCCTGCCTCTGGTAAAATCCTTTCCCAATGAGTTGACCGGTGATCCCCGGTCAGTATCCGAAAAAATGCATAGCCTTCAAAACAGTTATTTTATTTGGCGTTTACAACGTTTAGGAGAGATTGCACAGGGCCACCGTAAGCAAAACGGATTTAGAGGCTCACCCTGGGGAATGATGGGACGACTCAGGGTAAAGAAACCAAACGATTTTGCATGGGGGTTTACTTTTGAAAAAGACCCCGGAGAAGTAAGTGTATGGAGGGGAAAGCAGAGGTTCTTTGATTTCTGGTCGTTTCATGTGATGCTTGAAAACAAAGGGCTTATCAAACGACTCATTATCGGCGATTTCCAGGGTCAGTGGGATCAAGGTTTAATTTATGGCCGTGGATTTAACTTGCGGCATAGGGGAATAACCGGCGGAATGAACATGCATCGTGGATTCTATCCTCATACCGCGATTACTGAACATTCTTTTAACCGGGGGGCTGCAATGGAAATGGCCTGGAGCAAATTTAAGCTATCCTGTTTTTTGTCAAAAAACAAGCTCGACGCCAGCAACAACAGTGGTGCAGAAGAAATACTAATCAGTTCTCTGGCAACCAGCGGATTGCATCGCACCTCTTTGGAGGAATCAAAAAGAGGTCAACTGCCCTATACTGCCCTGGGGGCTCGAGTAGGTATTGCCATAACTAAATACCTTAACCTTGGACTAAGTACTATATATTGGAATCTAAGATGGCCCATAACTCCCCGACATCGTCGTTATAACTCCTTCCATTTCCGTGGGAGCAATAATGCCAATGTCGCCGTTAATCTCGACGGGCAAGGAAACAATTTTCTTTGGTTCATACAATGGGCTCGATCAAAAAGTGGCGGCAATGCACTATATGGGGGAGTTCTATCCAGTCTTAGTAACCAGATCTCCGTGGCTCTTAAATTACGGGGTTTCAGTCGGAGTTTTCATGCTATTTACCCTGCTTCTGTGGGTTTGAATGCCCACAATCAGAACGAACAAGGTCTTAATTGGACAGTGCAATATGTGCCTTCGTCCTGGTGGCGATTCAGCGCCTCCTTCGACCTGCATCGATTCCCCTGGTTGAAAGCACAGGTGGATAGCCCTTCATGGGGAACCTTGGGTTTATTGAGAGCAGAGTATTCCCCTTCTAAAAATAGTCAGCTGGAGGTACAGTGGAGAACCCGCTTTAAGCAAGTAAACCAGCAGGGCCTCAATACGGTTATTAACCATTTAATCCCTCAGAGAAAACATCAAGTTTTGATCAAGGGGAAATGGGCCGAACATTCAATGTGGGAATTGAAAGGCCGGCTGCAAAGGAGCATAACCCGTAAATCTGGAATCACCAAAGGGGCGTTACTAGGATTGGAGGTAACCTTTCGTGCTTCCAATGTTAAAACCACACTGGGGGTTACTTATTTTGATACCGATGATTTTGAAAACCGACAGTTTATCTATGAAAAAGACATATTGCACAGCTTTTCACTACCCTCATATAGTGGTGTAGGGTCCTCCTGGTACCTGTTGCTCAACGCAAAATTTCATCCGCTGTTTTCCATATGGTTAAGGATGTCCCAATTAAACTACCTGCATCAAGACTTCATAGGATCTGGATTGGAACGCATAAACGGCCCTAAAAAGACCCGATTTAAGTTCCAGCTGCAAATAAAATTGTGATTTTTTAATATGGGGTGTTATTATCTAAATATACGTTGCAACGTATTTATCTCAGACTATATAAAACCTTACATATGATAGGAACATCCGGAATTAAGATAGATTGTTCTATGGTAAATTGAGATATTAGTTATGCGTTTAACAAAACACAGAGGCTATGTTAGGAGTATTTCTAGGATTATTTGTCGGTTGTTCTCTGGTAACAGTAGGAATCGTGTATGTTATCTCACGTTATGTAGATCAACTTTTTGACCGTCTTTAATTGTTAAACAGGTGTGTGAATTATAACCCTAATCGGGTATATATAGAGCCGGAAATTTTATTATTTCCGGCTTTTTTATTGGAGTCTAAGTTATTGAATCGATATCACTTCAATATCAAAGATCAGATCTCTTCCAGCTAGTTCGTGATTGCCATCAATGGTAATGGTAGAATCATCTACGGCTGTAACATTGACTACCATTTGCCGGCCATCGGTTCCTTGCGAAGCCAATTTCTGTCCAACCTGGGGATCCAGATCTTTTGGTAACATGGCTTTCTCTATTACTTGAATCAACTCTTCCCGCCTTGGTCCGTAAGCTTCTTCAGAGGAGATGTTTAGGGTTTTTGACTCATTGACTTTCATCCCCATTACGCCATCTTCAAATCCTTTGATCAGTTGGCCTGCACCAACCGTAAAGGTCAACGGTTCTCTGCCTTCTGAGGAATCAAATACTTGTCCGTCAGCTAATCTACCTGTATAGTGGACACTGACTTTACTATTTACTTTTATTTCAATCATAACAAATGTGATTATTAACACCCTATGGGGGTCATCTTCAAGGTTTTGCAATACTACACAAATTTTTGGGTGATTTCGAATTAAAGATATTCATCTTTGGAGGAGCCTAACTTCGGGGATGAAATTCTGTTATGACCTGACGAAGATAGTCCCGATCCAGGTGTGTATATATTTCGGTAGTAGTAATGGATTCATGCCCTAACATCTGTTGAACCGCTCTTAAATCAGCTCCTCCTTCAATCAAATGAGTAGCAAAACTATGCCGGAAAGTGTGCGGGCTTACGTTCTTGGTTAACCCGGCCTTAGCCACCAGATCTTTAA
>JAOTYN010000084.1 GCA_029861825.1 Cyclobacteriaceae bacterium | reverse complement strand
GAATGAGAGTTTGGTACGGGTGGAGTCCTCAAAAAATATGTTGGCGATGGTGATGTCCCGTAGTGAAGGCACCTTTTTTATGGGGCGATTGATTACATCTTTAAAATTATCGGCCGTTTGAAAAATCAAATTCAGGTCGTCTGCCGTAAGATTCTTTATTCCTAATAGATGACGAGCGCTTAATTGAGACATTGGATCATGTATTTACTAGCCATATATTGTCATTCTTGGCGCCTTGCGCCTGCCATTCCACTACTACATGTTGCGATAGAATGGTATTTACCCTTTTCCCGATATAATCTGCTTGTATGGGAAGATCCCTGCTGTAACGACGATCGATGAGTACTAACAGTTCCACTTTACGGGGCCGCCCAAAGGCGATCATGGCATCCATAGCAGCCCTCACACTTCTGCCGGTAAAAAGCACATCGTCTACCAGCACCACCTTGCGATTTTCAATAATAAATGGGACGGAGGTAGTGTTGGCCTCCAGGGGAGTTTCCCGGCGTCTGAAATCGTCCCGGTAAAAGGTGATGTCCAGTAAACCCAGATCGATGTCTTTTTTCAAAAGACTTTTAAGAGTGGAATGAATTCTTTGCGCCAGGAAAATCCCTCGAGGTTGTAATCCCAGTATTACGGTATCGTTAAAGTCCTGGTGGTTTTCAATCAATTGTTGACAAAGCCGTCTAACGGTTATGTCGAGCAGGGTCCCGTCTAGTATTAATCTCTTCTGCATAAACAGGTGAAGCAAATATAGGAAAAGATGCCCAACATATACTGGCCGGGAAATGAAAATAACTATTCCCCTTCCACCGGAAGATCCTCACTGGGTGCGTGGTAGGTAATTTTGTTTATATAAAAAACTTCCCGGTTCAGGCCTACCCCTCGATCCTTGAAGTTTTTGATTTTCTGAACACCGTAAGCGAAAAAGTAATCATCGTACCACTTTTTCAATCCTCCTACCTCCGAGTCGTTATTTCGTACAATATCATCTTCGAACTTTAGCTTTATATCGTTAAAGGCTTTCCCTTCCAGAACCTCGTTTCTCTGTATGATCTTACTGCGAATCACATTCTCATAGGTATAAAGCAACACTACCATGTCTTCTTCCACGCCCACGCTCACTAGTTGCTCCAGCTGATAACTCAGAACGTCGTTGATCTCAAAGCTGTTGTCGTATTGGAGCTTACCATTAGTATCGAATGCGATGATCACCGCATGAGTGTACTTATATCCTTCAAAGGCCAGATTCTGACCACCAGGAAGCATGCCATAGCCACCATAGTAGCCGCTGCTGCCGTACTTAGGGTAGAACGCTTCGCCGATCATCAGGTAGTTGCCGTTTTCCATAATGATGTCATGAACCAGTAAACGGTAGTTGAACCGGATCTTTTTGCCCTTTATCTTGCGGCGCTCCACTCGTTCCTTGACTCTGGCTGCGCGTTTGGCCTTCATGTAACTAAAGAAATTCTTGAGATCGCCGTAGTTGAAATAGGTTATATCTGGTTTTTCGTTGGGATCCCGATTCAGACGGGCAATGTAAATACCCCGTGAAAAATTGCTGCGCTTATGGGAATAAGTCCCCACGATAAATTGATCGTTTTGGGTGTTGTTAGTGGTACGTCCATAGAGGATACTGGTATTGGACCGGGGCTCCAAGAAGTTGTTCTGCAGGAGTTCGCCCTTCTCGTCAAACACTTTTACGGAGATAGAAAAGCGCTTATCACGGGTGCGTTCGGTCATGACCACACTAAAGGATTTGGATTTCTCATCTACATTGATTTCGATAAGTTCGCTGTTGTTGCGGTAAATACCGGGCAGCACCTTGATTTTTTTGCCCTCGAAGTCGTAGTGTATAAGCGCCGGCCGGTAGTTGACATAACCCCCTAACAAAGCAGCATTACCTACTATGGTAAACTCCGTAAGATTCACCGGCACGATCTGCTTAATATTAAATTCTACCACCTGACCGGTATCTATATTGATCTTTAAGATCTTGAGGTCGTCCTTTTGGTACAAACCCATGCGATACAGCAGGTAAAGATGTTTGTCACGGTATTCATACCCGGTAAACTCCGCTTTGAAATCAAGTGTGTAGGTACGGTGAAGTACTTGTTGCAGGGTGGTATCGATGACCACTACTTCCCAAACTTTGGTACGGGGCGAACGGTCTTTCTCCACTTCACGAAACATTACGATACCATCTTCCTTCATGGACATTACCGTGAAGTAATTGTCTTGCTGATCCAGCATTATTTCCATGCGCAAGGGTTGATGCACCTGTCCCGCTACAGCCATGGCTGTAAGCATCAACATTAATTGAATGGTTACGAACTTGGGATTCATGTTATTAAGCGGTTAGCTGCCCATATTGACGATCAGATCAAAGGCGGGTTTGTCCAACGCCATCACCGACAAACGGCTTTGCCGGATTAATGGTATATGCGCCAATTTGGGTTCGGCCTTTATTTCCGCCAGTGTAACCGGTTTTTTAAGTTTCTTGACAGCTGCCAGATCCACCACCACCCATCTGTCATCTTCGGTAGTAGGGTCTTGATAGTGTTCTTTCACCACTTTACTTATACCCACTACACTTTTTTCATTTACACTGTGATAATACAGCACTTTATCATTATTCTTCATGCCCTTTAAGTTGTTACGGGCCGCGTAATTTCTCACCCCATCCCAGTAAGTGCTGCCGTCCTTTACCAGATCATCGTAGGAGTATTCAGAAGGTTCGGACTTTACTAACCAATAGTTCATAGTAAATTTAAGGTTTTATAAGCCATAGCTAAGCTATCTAAATTACAAAAAAATTCTAATTACTGTCTTGCCATTGATCGTGCTTTAGTAAAACCAACGACAATTTTCCGGAGTCAACTGACCCCAGTTGATATTTATACCGGGAAGAAGCGCCGGAGCCTTTGATTTTTACCTTTATCTCTAAAACACTATCCGGCGATAAGCTCCATTCCGCAGGTACCCAGTTTATACCATCGGTGGGTGCAATGGCACCAAAAAGTGCGCTTCCATCGCCGTTGAGCTGAAAACCCGATCGGGAGCGGGAGGGAGGAAAAGGATAGTCATGAGGGCGATATACCCTCCATTCCTCTTGATCCTCTTCATGGGATCTGATCCAACGAATGTCCTCAATGTGTATGTTAGCCTTCACAGTCGGCTGCTGCTTGCAGGTTTGGGCAGTGCCAAGCATAAATATGAACAGTATAAATGATTGATATTTCAACATCATTAAGCTTGCAAGAGGTATCTTTGCAAGGTATTTTTAATGCTCACCAAGTTACCTGGAGTTTGACCAACAAAGAAATCATAAAATCCCTAAAATTAACAGCTTCTCTGTTAGAGTTATACGGAGAAAATCAGTTTAAGGTACGTAGTTATAATACTGCAGTTTACAACCTGGAACGAGTAGAGGAGGATCTTACCAAACTTGATCTGTCCCAGTTAAACGAATTGCCGGGAGTAGGTAAGAGCATTGCCAAGATCATCGACGAACTAAATCGTACCGATTCCAATGATGTGCTTAATAATTTATTGAAACAAACCCCAGAAGGTATCATGGGACTCATGGGTATCAAGGGATTAGGAGCAAGAAAGATCAAAACCGCCTGGGATGAATTGGGTATTGAGTCACCATCAGCTATGTTGCAGGCTGCCCAACAAGGTCAACTAGCCGCTCTTCCGGGGTTTGGTGATAAAACCCAAGACAGAGTGCTTCAAATGATCAAATACCATTTGGACACCCAAAAGAAAGTCCATTATAAGGTAGCCCATCTAGCGGGTGAATGGCTGGAGTCTCTAATAAAAAAGCAATTCTCCAATCCCATGCTTTCCAGATCTGGAGAGTTTAGACGAAAGACGGAAGTGGTTGAAGATCTGGAGTACCTGTGGGCCAGCAACCGGCCATGGGAACCTGAAGAATTCCTGGATAATACCGAAGGTTTGGAAAAAGACCCCAAAAGATCGGGTCCTTTGCGATGGGTGGGTACCATAACTGCTGAAAACCTGCCCTTGGATATCCGGTTTTGTGATGAGGACAGTTTCGGATCGCACTTGCTGCGACATACCGGCTCACAGGAGCATTTAAAGCTGACCAACAAGGAAGGCCGTTCGCTTTGGGATACATCCCTGGCCACCGCTGCCCGGGAAGAAGACATCTATAAGTCACATGGATGGCCCTTTCTGCCACCGGAATTAAGAGAGGGACTTTTTGAAGATAGCTATATTAAGCTGACAAAGACCCCAGACTTGGTAACCATGGGCCAATTGAAAGGGATTCTTCACAATCATTCTACCTATAGCGACGGCAAACACAGCCTTAAGGATATGGCACAGCAATGCAAGTCCCTGGGGTACCAGTATTTAGGCATTTCGGACCACAGTCAAACCGCCGTTTACGCCAATGGCTTGGATGAAGACCAGGTAAGAGCACAGCACCAAGAAATTGAAGCAATAAATAAGGAAATGGTACCCTTTAAAGTTTTTAAGGGTATTGAATCGGATATTCTAAACGACGGAGGTCTGGATTATTCTGTGGAGGTCCTACAGAATTTCGATTTTGTGGTGGCTTCAATTCACTCCAATTTAAATATGGATCGGAAAAAAGCTACTGAGCGATTAATAACCGCGGTAGAGAATCCTTTCACCACCATGCTGGGTCATCCTACCGGCAGGCAACTATTAAAAAGAGAGGGCTATCCAATAGACCACCAGAAAGTGATTGACGCCTGCGCCCACCACGGCGTAATAATCGAAATCAATGCTCATCCCTGGAGGTTGGATTTGGCTTGGGAGTGGGTGCACTATGCTTTGTCGAAAGGCGTAATTATTAGCATTAATCCTGATGCCCACGACAAAGCGGGGTTAGAAGATATGTACTACGGACTCTGTGTAGGACGAAAGGCCGGCTTAACGGCAGATATGACCTTCAATGCTAAAGATGTAGAAGAAGTAACACGATATTTTCAGCACAGAAAAGCGCGCGCAATATCTAAATCACTGGTTTAAATCCACTGCTATATGAAATACAATGAACTAACCCCTGAGGAATCCCGGGTGATAGAGGGTAAAGGCACTGAGATGCCATTTTCCGGAAAGTACAATGAACACGAAGTCGAGGGTACATACACTTGTAAAAAATGTGATGCCCCTTTGTATACTTCACAGCATAAGTTTCAAAGCCATTGTGGATGGCCCAGTTTCGACGATGAGATCCCCGGTGCGGTTACCCGACATCTGGATGCCGATGGACGTCGTACAGAGATCGTTTGTGCTAATTGCGGTGGTCATTTAGGTCATGTATTCGAGGGAGAATACCTGACTCCTAAAAACCTCAGACATTGTGTCAATTCGGTTTCCTTGGATTTTAAACCCAATGAATCATAAAATACCCAGAGGCGTAAGTCGAAGCAAGGCTGCAGTTCAAATTTTACTATCTTTAACCTCGATTAGAATCCCTTATCATGTCCCAGGAGCAAAAAACTTCGGTGATTGCATATAGTCTTTTCACTGACTTTGACGTAGAACTTTTCAGGACGGGAAAGCATTTCCGGCTGTACGAAAAACTAGGAGCGCACCAAATTGAGGTGGATGGTATTAGTGGCACTTATTTTGCCGTGTGGGCTCCTAATGCTGACCATGTACAGGTAATAGGAGAGTTTAACCTTTGGAACGGCCAGGATCATCAGCTGCAGGCGCGTTGGGACGGTTCCGGAATTTGGGAAGGATTTGTCCCCGGGATTTCCCGTGGATGCACCTACAAATACCTGATCCATTCAAACCAAGGCGGCAGTTTGGAAAAAGGGGATCCCTTTGCCTTCTTATGGGAAGTACCCCCAAAGACTGCTTCTGTGGTGTGGGATTTGAAATATGAATGGCAGGATCAGCAATGGATGAAAGATCGCCCTAATGTGAACAATTTGCAATCCGCCATTTCGGTATATGAAGTACATCTAGGATCCTGGAAGCGACATAGTGACTCAGGGCATAGTTTGAGTTATCAGGAACTGGCCAAGGACTTGGTGCCCTATGTGAAAGAGCTGGGTTATTCTCATGTGGAAATGATGCCGGTAATGGAGCACCCCTTCTTTGGTTCCTGGGGTTACCAGGTCACCGGTTACTATGCTCCCAGTGCCCGATATGGAACTCCTCAGGATTTCATGTACCTGGTAGATGCCTTTCACCAAGAGGGCATCGGGGTGATCCTGGACTGGGTGCCATCGCATTTTCCAAACGACGCACATGGTTTGGCGGATTTTGATGGTACGCACCTGTTCGAACATGCAGATCCCCGAAAAGGCTACCACCCCGACTGGAATAGTTATATTTTCAATTACGGCCGCAACGAGGTAAGATCCATCCTGATCAGTAATGCCGCTTTTTGGCTGGATTATTTCCATGCAGATGGATTGAGAGTGGATGCTGTTGCCAGCATGTTGTATCTGGATTACTCCAGAGACGAAGGCCAATGGATCCCCAATGTACATGGAGGCCGGGAGAACTTGGAAGCTATTTCGTTTTTACAGGAGATGAATGCTGAGGTTTATGGATCATTTGAAGGGATTCAAACCATTGCCGAGGAGTCCACTGCCTGGCCTGGCGTTTCCAAACCTGTGGACCTGGGCGGGTTGGGGTTTGGCATGAAATGGATGATGGGATGGATGCACGACACTTTGGAGTACTTTAAGAAAGACCCAATCTACCGCCAGTTCCACCAGGACGATATCACTTTCAGCCTTGCTTATGGGTTTTCTGAGAATTTTATGCTGCCTTTATCGCACGATGAGGTTGTACATGGAAAGGGCTCGTTGATGGACCGTATGCCGGGCGATGAGTGGCAACGTTTTGCCAACTATCGTTTGTTGTTTAGCTATATGTTTACCCATCCGGGAGCTAAGTTGATGTTCATGGGCAATGAGTTGGCGCAGACCACGGAATGGAACCACGACCAGCAACTGCCATGGCAATTATTGGAGCACAAGAATCATCAAGGTGCAGCCAACTGTATCAAGGCCTTGAATAAGCTGTACCGCAAGGAGCAGGCCCTATACCAGAAGAGCTTCAGCCCCGAAGGATTTGAATGGATCGATATGGGAGATGCCCAAAATTCCATATTGGTATATATGCGCAAAGGGGAAAAATCGAAGGACCAAGTGTTGGTGATCGCCAACTTCACTCCCAAATCCCATCCAAACTACCAGGTGGGGGTTCACGGCGCACCCTACTGGAAGGAGATTTTCAACTCGGATAATGAAGAGTTTGGAGGAACAGGACATCACACCAATGAAAAACAAAAAGTAAAGAAGGAAAAGCTCCACGGCCAGCAGCATACGCTTACTTTGAAATTGCCCCCATTGGCAGTAATTGTCTTGAAAGGAGCTAAAAAATGAACAAGTTTCTCTGTATTCACGGGCATTTTTACCAGCCACCAAGAGAGAATGCCTGGCTGGAGGAAATTGAGATTCAGGATTCCGCGGTACCGTTTCACGATTGGAACGAGCGTATTACCTCTGAATGCTACCGGTCCAATGCCGCTTCCAGGATACTGAATGGTCCTGGTAAAATCGTTGACATAGTCAACAACTATTCCAAAATGAGCTTTAATGTGGGTCCTACCTTAATGTCCTGGATGGAAAAGAATGCGGAAGACGTGTATGCCGCCATTCTTAAGGCCGACCGCCTGAGCATGGAGCATTTTGGTGGCCACGGATCGGCCATGGCTCAGGTTTATAATCATATCATAATGCCTTTGGCCAACGACAGGGATCGCATCACTCAGGTTATTTGGGGGCTGGAGGATTTCCGCAGCCGTTTTGGCCGGGAGGCTCAGGGAATGTGGCTTTCGGAGACTGCGGTGAATACCGAATGCTTAGAGGTGCTGGCCGAGTATGGCGTTAAATACACCTTGTTAGCTCCGCGGCAGGCCAAGCGCTTTCGCAAGATCGGATCGCAAGAGTGGCAAGAGGGTATTGATACCAAACGGCATTATCAATGCAACCTTCCCAGTGGTCGTTCAATCATTCTGTTCTTTTACGATGGGGATCGCTCTCAGGACGTGGCATTCAAAGGAATTCTCAAGAACGGTCGTGAATTTGCAGATCATTTAGTTAACACCTTCGACGACCGCAAAGAACCTCAACTGATGCACATTGCTACCGATGGCGAAAGCTACGGTCATCACCACCGGCACGGGGACATGGCCCTGGCTTTCTGCTGCCGGCATATTGAAAGTAATGCCCTGGCACGATTGACCAACTATAGCCAGTACCTGGAACTGGTAGATGTGGAGTATGAGGTTGAGATCCTGGAAGATACCTCATGGAGCTGCTATCATGGTGTGGAGCGATGGCAAAGCGATTGCGGATGCGGCAATGAATCGGGATACCACCAGAAGTGGAGGGCGCCTTTGAGAAAGAGTTTAAATTGGCTGAGGGATCAATTGGAAGAGGTATTTATATCGGAAATGAAACCATATCACCCGGATCCCTGGAAGCTGCGCAACGAGTACATTCAGGTGATCCTGAACCGCAATCGCGAGTTTGTCAACAAATTCCTGGATACCCATTGCAGTTCCTCATTGTCTCAGCAAGATCGTACTGAAATCATAAGATTACTGGAAATGCAGCGGCATTCCATGCTGATGTTTACCAGCTGCGGCTGGTTCTTTGATGAAGTATCCCGTATTGAGACCGTACAGATCCTGCAATATGCCAATCGCGCCATTCAACTGGCTGAACGCGAAAGCGACGCCCGGTTAAGTAAAAAGTTCGAAAAGAAATTATCTAAAGCAGTAAGCAATTTACCCGAACGAAAAGACGCCGCGCATATATACCGTAAAGAGATATGCCCCAAGCGTATAACCTTAACCAGTGTAGGGATGCACTATGCGGTAGCATCTCTTTTTGACGAAAGCCCGGAGCATTTAAACATTCTCAATTACGCCTGCCGTAGCGACCAATTTGAAAGACATCATGCCGGTACGCAAATAATGGCCATAGGCCGAACTCATATCAGTTCAAATGTGACCTATTCTGAGAAGCGATTGAGTTTTGCAGTGCTTTACTTGGGTCAACACCATATAATCGGCAGCGCCTCTACCATTTCCCAAGAAGGCTATGAAGATATGAGAATGGATATTGTGCAGGCATTTCGCTCCAGCCGGATCTATCAGGTAATGGATATCATGAAACAGTATTTTAGCGGGTCCAGCTTCTCCTTTTTTGAGCTTTTTAAGGATACTCGAACCGAGGTACTTAATAAAATACTAAAGTCCAATATGGAGGATGCAGCGCGAGCTTATAGAACTATCTACAACCGCAGCTATAATCTTCTTAACGTCATGAAATCCGCCAACCTACAGGCACATCCAATGCTAAGACGCAATATAGAAATGGTGTTGAACTTTGAACTTCACGAGGTATTGGCCGATGATAAAACCGACTTAAAAAAGGTGCGGCACGTGGTGGAAGAAATCAAAAAGTGGGAGATTCCCCTGGAAAAAAGCACCTTGGCCTTTGAGGCTACCAACAAGCTCAACCATATATTCCAAGAATTTGCGGAGGATCCCACGGTAACTAAGCCACTGGTTGACCTAACTTTTCTACTGGCGTTGTTGAGGGAAATAGAGATCCCTTTTGGATTGAATAAGTTACAGGATCAAATGTTTCACTTGGGTCAGGAGCTGCTCCCGGCCTGGGCTAAATCTGAGGAAGTCCCAGACACTTCTTTAATGGAGTTATTTCTAAAATTAGCCGAAGATGTAAACCTGGAGTTCACCACCGATAGTACTGTCAAGTCTAGACCATAAAAAAAAGCCCATGTATACATGGGCTTTTCAGTTCTTTAATCCAACGGCTTAAACCACAACCACGGAATTGTCGTCGTAACCTAGCCCTGCAGGCACATACTTGTCTGCATTCGAGTCATTGACCCAAGTCTGGTCGTCAATTAAATACCTGAATTGATATTCATGACCCACCTGTAGATCAATAGTGGTTTTGAACGTTCCGTTTTTTAGTTTCTTCATGGGAATCCCTTTTTTAGAATCCCAGTCGTTGAACTCACCTAGTACTGCCACCTTATCGGCAGTATCCAATTCCTCGTTTTTCAAGCTTAGTGTAACCTTGCACACCGGCTTGCTTTTCAAATAATGTTTTTTGATACTCATTGCACTAATTAAAAAATATTCGAGCAGCAAAGTTACATACATTTTATTCTATAAATGCAAGTTTTAACTATAAAATTTTATGGGTAAAAATATGAATGTTGCAACAAATAAAAGCAATTGTTAAGACCAGGGCCTATTTTGCCCCTGTTTTTTAGGAATATGTTAAGTTCCTAACCCAATGAAAAACCGGGGCATAAATGCCCCGGCTAATCAACCTCAACTAATCAACCTAGAATAATTTCTTTTATTTAAGTACGAACCCTACGGTGGCTTTAAAGGTGCGATTGTAAGCCTTGAAGAATCCACCCTCATCTACGGGATTGAATCCGTGTTCATAGCTGGCGCTGATGTTGGCACCGTTGGCAAACTCATAGCCTAAGCCACCGGCTACCGCCACATCCATTTTACGGAACCCCGCATCAATATTGAAGTTTTCCTGAACGTTGAATCCAAATATTCCGGCTTTAGTCTTTAAGCGATTGGCAACCAGATACGAAACCTGGGGGCCGGCAAATACCTGGAATCCGGGGGCTACCTCCACTTTGGCCATTAAGGGCAGATCCACATAGTGTGACTTCACTACCGCTTTGGCTTGAATGGGTAGGAAGATCATATCATCCAGAGTTTCCGTCACCTGCATACCTCGTTGGGTGTAGATCAAGCCCGGCTCCAGACTTACTTGATCGTTAAGGGGGATTACCATAAAACCTCCCACATGAAAACCCAAATTGGGTTTAGTATCAACGAAACCAGCCAGGTCGATAAGGTCCTGAATACTGGCGCTGGCTTCTCCCCGCCAGTCACTGACGTTCACTCCAGCTTTTACTCCGTAACTTATATTTTGGGCCACTGCCATGGCGCTTATTCCCAGCGCCAGTAACATCGTCATATATATCTTTTTCATAACACTAGTCGTTTTGGTTGATGAGCAATTCGCTCAACTGCAACAATGGAAATATCGTGCCAGAAATTGGTTGAGAGGGGTTCGAAATGAGGTAAAAAATACAACCTCTAAGACCTATATCGCTGGTATACAGGAATTTATTTTAATGACAAATTTTTACATAGTTCAGTGACAGGTAGGCTAGAGCATAAAAAAAGCGAACCTAAGTTCGCTTTTAGAAATTGCAAGATAAGGATTGTATACGCTTAGTCGATTTTCTTAACATTTACTGCATTCATGCCTTTATTCCCCTCGATCAATTCAAACCTAACGCGATCGTCTTCCTGGATTTGCTCCGTCAGGCCGGGAAC
>JAOTYN010000498.1 GCA_029861825.1 Cyclobacteriaceae bacterium | reverse complement strand
TATAATTTTGGGGATTAGAAAAATACCCCGATCACTTATACTATTGACCCTTAATCTTGGTTAAGCTTTATTAACAATACCTATGAAACTTCTTGTGGGCCTGCTTACAGCAGCTTTATTTTTTTCAATTCCGTTAAACGCACAGAAATGGCATACCGATTTAGTAACCGCTCAAGAGCAGGCGCAGATCAAAGGCAATAATATCCTTTTGGTATTTTCAGGATCCGATTGGTGTGCTCCCTGCATAAAATTAGACAAAGAAGTATGGAGCACCGAGGAGTTTCAGGAACTAGCAGAGGGGCATTTCGTGATGCTGAAGGCGGACTTCCCCAGAAAGAAACAGAACAAGCTTTCAGAAACTCAACAACAAAAGAACAATCAGCTTGCAGAAAAATACAACCAACAAGGAAATTTCCCCTTAGTGGTGCTCCTGGACCAACAGGGATCTGTGTTAGGAATAACGGGCTATAAGCGCGCCACTCCCCAAGAGTACTTCCATCATTTAACTTCTTTCGAACCATAAAATCATAGTATAGCAGTATGAAACTATTGACCCTAATTATATTTTCGTTGCTGATCCTGACCTCTTGCGTCACGGTTAAAGAATACGAAAAGATCAACATCAACGATCCTGATATGGAATTATCCACCAAGGGTGTGGAGCGATTTGAGATCAATTTTCAGGTTTACCGGGAAGCGGCTTCAGGCGCCAATGGCGGGAAAACTGGCGGCGGCTGCGGGTGCAACTAGGTCATTGCTATGGAAAACGGTATTGCCATGAAAGCACTGATCACTCTAATCTTTATGACATTAGCCACCTGGTCTTTCGCCCAGGTCAGTACAGACTCTTCAGAGGTTTACAAGAAAAAGGTCCTGGAATCAGTTGAGGTAGATTTCCTTATGAGTTATTACTCCCAAGACGGGGACAATTCGGCCGTAGGAGGTGGTATAGGTACTGAGGAGTTAACTGACCTTACCCCTACCTTTGTGGTGTCAATTCCTTTAAATGACGATGATGTACTAGTAATTGACGCCGGTATTTCAGCCTATTCATCTGCATCATCCAGCAATATCGATCCATTTGATGGCGACCAGGGCGCTGATCCTTTTCAGGCCTCTTCAGGAGCTTCACGAAGCGATGTTTATTTCAATGTAAGCACCACTTACCGGCATAGTTCCGATGATCGCAATCAAATTTGGTCCGGTAACCTGTCCTTCTCCGCCGAATACGATTACTTGTCATTGGGAATTGGGGGTAGCTATACACGGCTGTTCAATCAAAAGAATACTGAGATTTCTATTAAAGCCAATGCTTACTTCGATACCTGGAGCGCGATTTATCCTATTGAACTCAGTACGTTTTTGAATGGCCCCCGAGGGGGTGACGAAGCCGATTACCGTTTCGATTTTGATGACTATGTAATTACCGGTAACCCTAACTACAATCCCTCAAGGTTCAAAGAATTTGACAACAAGGGCCGAAACAGTTATTCGTTGGGAATGACCTTCTCTCAAATACTGTCTAAAAACATGCAGGCCTTGCTGTCTGTGGACCTGGTGCGCCAAGATGGATTACTTTCAACTCCCTACCAACGTGTATATTTCGCCGACACGCCCGATTCCTTTATTGAAAATTTTCACCTGGCAGATGATAACGAGAAGCTTCCGGATACCCGCTTTAAAGTGGCCGTGGGAGGACGGCTCAATTATTTTGTAAACCATCGCCTGACCTTGAGAAGTTACTATCGTTATTACCGGGACGATTGGGGCATTAATGGTCATACCGCCAGTATCACTATACCATACAAGGTATCCGATAAGTTTACCGTATACCCTAATTATCGGTATTACACGCAACAAGCCGCCGATTACTTCGCCCCTTACAACGAACATTTGAGCACGGACACCTATTATACCTCCGACTACGATCTATCGGGATTCAACAGCCATCAGTATGGGATCGGGGTAGGTTATACGGATATTTTTACCAAAGCAAAAGTCTTTAGTTTTGGATTAAAAAGCGTCGATCTCAGATTCAATTATTACGATCGCAGTACCGGACTTAGCGCTTTTATAATTTCTGCCGGGGTTAAGTTTGTGATGGAATAGACGGTTGACGCCTGCCTGCAAGCCGTCGCCAAAGGCTTTGGCCGCCGGAGACCGGCAGGCAGGGTGGACGACTGACGATTGACATCGCCACCTCCTTCACTAACTTTGAATACCGACCCTGTTTTCAGAGGTCAGGGCCCACCTTATAAACTAATATCGCATAGCTAAGATGATACACCTTCAAGAAATTTTCTTCAATCTCAGTTGCTGATACCCTTAAACCGTAACTTAAAAATGGGTGGGTGGCGGGGCTCCCCAGCAAATCCTATAGGAGGACGACACTTAAAGAATCAACGCCCTCAAATTTTTCTCCCCAATCTCAATTGCTGATACTCTTAATCCGTAATTTAAAAATGGGTGGGTGGCGGGGCTCCCCAGGAAAACAAATAAAATCGGTTCCTCATTAAGCTTACCAAATTGGTCTCCGCACTCTTGTTGCGCTACTACGTCTTGATCCTCTTGCTCAGTTAAGGCCATTCTTTGGGAGATCCTGGCCTAATCCCTTCCAAGATGGTTCTCTACAGGTTCTCGTATATCTCAATATACTTTTGATCCAGCTCCACCGAATCCTGGTACTTCACCCTCAGCGACGCTAATTCCGACTTTAGCTTTTTAACTACTTCAGCGTAGGTTGGGTCGTGATAAACATTTGTCATCTCGCTGGGATCCTTCTTGCGATCGTACAACTCCCACTCATCCACATCATAGTAAAAATGGGCTAGCTTGTACTCCTTGGTGACAATCCCATAGTGCCGCTTGACCATATGTACACTAGGGTACTCGTAGTAATGATAATAAACTGATTCTCTGTTCCAGGACTGATCATCTCCCTGCAGTAAGGGAACCAGACTTTCCCCTTGCATGTCTGCCGGTGCTTCAACACCGGCCGCTTCCAAAAAGGTTTGAGCAAAATCCAGATTTTGTACCATTTCATGATTCACGCTT
>JAOTYN010000083.1 GCA_029861825.1 Cyclobacteriaceae bacterium | reverse complement strand
GGGTGGTTAGCGGCCGGGCTATTCCAGGGGGCCTTCACCTTTCTTACGGTATATCTGGCCATACACCAAATCACTGTAGGTCAGCTTCTTCGAATGTCCATACTTGTTCCCGCAGGTCTTTGTACTTTTTTGCTTTGGGGTTCTTATCCTATGACCCAGGTATACCAGCATGAGGAAGATGCCCACCGGGGAGATCTGACCCTCAGCCGGTGGCTAGGTATAAGGGGGACATTCATATTTACGGCGGCGGTATTCCTGATAGCAAATGCCGGTTATCTCTATTACTTCATGACATTTAAAGGCATAGACTGGGCCATCGGTTTTCAACTATGCTTGCTACCGGTCCTGGCTTATTTTATGGCTTGGATGGTAAAAGTTTGGAAAGATGCCGGTCAGGCCAATTTTAAACACACCATGCGACTTAACTTTTTATCGGGCTTGTGTCTGAATATTTTCTTTCTGATTTTATGGTTATCCAGCGAAGAGTCCATTTACGCCATAACATACTGACCACGGCTAAAAACAACACTGCTATTCCCGCAGTCAAGCCAAAAAAATAAATTGCCAATGATCCCAGCAAGATGTAATACCAGGGGAATAAGACCAGTGCCACTATTACTTTAATAGAACTGCTAAAAACCGGATCTCCAATTTTTTGCAGCATCATCCGGCATAGCCCTAATGGCAAGAAATTCAACAGAAAAGAAACACCCAGAGCCAGTCGTCGCCCGGGGCCAGGATATGCTGGTGCTGGGGTAACTTCAAATTGGTCCTGATGATGAGTAGATATCCATTTATTGCATTGGTAGGGATCTAAATATTGCCAGGGATCTTGGTTGAGTTGATCCTCAAGGGTCTGATAGCTCGGTGAGGGTTCTATATGGGTGATCAACCGGCGCATACTACCGGACACATGCTCCACCAGGGTGGCAGCATATCGACGTTCATCGGAATTGGATGGTGGAGATATGGGTTTTCCATAGCAGACGGTCACACTACCGCCGAGCAGACGATGATGGCTGTAATTCAGACCTACCGGGACAATTACAACATCATAAACACCGGAAGTAATCCTGGTAAATCCTTTGCTCAGCGGCAGCAGTCGTCGCTGTTGATGGTGATTAGCTTCGGGGAATACCATCAGAGCATGCCGATTAGTAAGGATATCAGAGCATTTCCTGAAAATCTCCTGATTGTTGAACAGCCCGTGGCGACCATCGCGCCAGCGATAGACGGGCATCATGTTTAAGGAGCTAAAGAATTTACGCGCAACGGCCGATTTAAAAACATCGGCGCGTACCAAAAAATGGGTAAACCTTTTATTGGTGGTAGCGATTAACAAGGCATCCAAAAAAGCGTTTTGGTGATTTACTGTAAACATTACGGCACCCGTTGCGGGCACATTTTCTTCGCCCTGCACTATGATGTCCCGGAAATAAGCTTTGAGCACCCAGGTGACCATGAGCCGTACTGTACGGTACCACAGATTCATAAGGCAGGGGCGGGCTGAATTTTACGGGACCAGAACCATCCGATAGTGAGGCCGGAAAGAATGTGCCAGATCCCCCACCAAGCGGCAATTATGGCCATACCTCCCAGGCCGTCAAAAAAAGTAAAGATCAGTAGCAATCCCAATCCCGAATTTTGGATACCCGTTTCGATGGTCAAGGTCTTACGATCGGCCTTGGGTAGTGAGAACACCGTAGCCAGCAGGAATCCCGTACTCAATGCTATACCATTATGAATGAATACCAGCATAATTACTAGATGGATCACCTGAAGGAATATATCCAGATTCATAGTGAATGCTACCACCACAAATCCTATAAAGATTAAAATGGACAGTGGTTTCAGCCAACGGGCCATGTTCTTGGCTGGCCCTGGCCGGATTTTTTTCAACCACATCCCCAAGATGATCGGTATGCCTAAAATAAGGGCTATAGTTTGAAAGATCTGCCAGGGATCGATACTAACGGTCTTTAAGATTTCCGCAGTGGGAGCATATAAACTGCCCCAAAACTGTAAATTGAAAGGAGTCATAAAGATGGCGGCAATAGTGGCAAAGGCGGTTAGGCTTACGCTTAATGCGGCATTGCCTCCGGCTAAATGTGTCATAAAATTGGATATGTTACCTCCCGGGCAGGCTGCTACCAACATCATACCCAGTGCTACACTAGGGATAGGTTTCAATACTAAAATCAATAGAAAGGTGATCGCCGGAAGCAAGATGAATTGTGAAAGAATACCCAATAGGGAGGATTTCGGATGCTGCCAAAGTCGCTTAAAATCACTGGGACTCAATTCCAATGCTACCCCAAACATGATGATGGCCAGGCACAGATTCAACAACCAAAGGGCATCTTGACTGAAATGAATCTGAATAGCATCTACGTCCATAGGACCATTTTTGGTGCAGCCAAATATAGGAAATACCTGGGATTTAATCTCTAAACTCACTGCCGTGAGTCTGCTTGACAATAAAGCGTCCCACAAAGGGCCAGCGAGCCAGGCTCACCAACAGATCCATGGCTGCTGGCAGGTGAAAAGCATCTTGGAGCTTCCGTCCAACCATTAGTCTGTATGCAAACTGCCGGTCCCACAATTTTTGATACTCAGCCTCAAGTGGCCCTCGCTGATAGCTATCGTCCCTGAAATACCGGACGATCAACTTGGACAGCATATGTGCGGATCGAATAGCCATGGCCATACCATTACCACAAAGAGGAGTGATCATTCCTGCGGCATCGCCTGTCATTAATACATGGTTTTCTACGGCTTTTTTGGGGGCAAAAGAAACTTCATTAATTACCAGCGGCTGAGGGAATATACGCTCTCCTTGTTCTAATAGCTCTCGGAGCATGGGATTTTCTGCCAGCACTTGCTGCTCTAGCGCATCAATACTACCATGTTGTCTTAAGTGCCGTCGGTGGGTCAGGTAGCACATATTTACCCGTTGATCCTCCACCCGGCTCACACCGCAATATCCCCCATCAAATGTGTGCAAGGCAATCTCCTGCTCATTCCAAGGGGCTTTAATATGATATTTTACCCCTACATAAGGCGACCGCTTTCGCATAAAGCCCCGATGAAGGGTCTTGTCCAAATTAGACCGCTTACCAAAGGCACCCACTACCAATTGTCCATTTTCGGTTTCCTGTGAATCCAGCAGAACCTGAAAATGGTCTTGTTGATAACTGATGCCTCTGACTTTCACACCCTGCTTAACAGTCACTCCACTGTCTAAAGCTTGTTGGTACCAAAAATGATCTAACTGGAAACGGCTTATGCCAAATCCCCCTAAAGGAAGTTTAAGGACACTAAGCCTCCCCTTAGGGCTGCTGATCTTTAAGGTATTCACTTGCACCGGCTGTAAATGCTGAGGATAGAGACCCAAGGATTTCAGAAATGGGGTAACCTCGTTTGAAATATACTCTCCGCAAACCCGGTGAAAAGGATATCTCTTTTGCTCAACCAACAAAACTTTCAGACCTTCACGACTCAGTTCAATTGCATTCAATAATCCTGCTAATCCGCCACCAACAACAATAACCTGCCACATGTTTCTGTTACATCAAAGCTACAATGTATTTATCTATAAATCAGATAGATATCCGTATTTTGCCATAGAAAATGTGGATAACTATCGAACTTTTCAGTTCAGATTTCGTTAATACTACCCCACGACTACATCAACTTTTTTAACTTAAAGAACCACACTATGGGACGTGCTGAAGCCTCTAAGATTCAATACAAATATAGGAGTCAACTATTAACTATCCCCACTTCCAGTGTGATCAAAGTGCTCATGATTAGCAACAACCCCCGTGAAATGGGTTGTTTAAGCGATCATCTGCGAAGATTTGCCTGGAAGAAGTTCAACGTAGTAGCTACCTTCGATCTGAAAACCGGTTGGAGATTGGCTCACACACACCGGCCGGATTACATCCTGGTAGATGGCTCATTAGGTACTGAACACATCAAAGCCTGGGTGCAGGCGTTGCGCAAACGCCGACCGTTTGACCAAACGGCTATTGCTGTTTTAAAAGATGACAATTCCACCCAGCTGGTAATACCAGGCATTCAAGATTATCTGCTTAAAGACAACATCGTCTCCGATACCTTCGCTTTAACAGTACTAAATGCTATTCGCTTAAAAGTGCAGGAGAAACGGATGACCCCCAAATCGGTCTTATCAGATTGGTGGCCTTGGAATTTGGTCAAGAGTCCTGTAACCTCTTAGATTGACCTCTTAGTTCATCTTAACTTAGGTGAGTATCTTTCGGTACTATCTATAGTACCCTTTCTAGCCAAAAGGTACGACGCAATTTTTGATCATTCCGCAATACGGTAAGGTTGATCTTTTTTCCTTCCCTCAGCCTGAAGAAATTATTAACTTCTCCTAAAGTTAGCTCTCGGGCCGGGTGGCCGTTGATGGTGAAGATCTCATCCCCAACTTGTAGATCTGTGCGGGAAGCAGGAGAACCTTCGCGGATTTCATGGATCTCATAATGATTTAGTTTCTGACCGGTCACTTTAAGATCCATTCCGCTCATATTGTACTCGAATTTGTTACGGAAATTGCGATTTCGTTTGTAGTATAAGTAGCCATTGAAATAGTCAAACACTACGGTAAATCGGCTGAGCAGCCCTCCTCCTAAGGTGCCCTGACGGCCTGTTTTCTTCAGAATTTCCGCAAAACTTCCTACGTCAGGCCAGGAGGCAATAACCTCAGTGAAATGGTATTTACCAAACTCCACACTTTGCAAGCGCCCCAGATGTCCATAAATGGCGCCACCTAATCCGCGGCCCAGATTGGTGCGTAGGATCTTGTCGGGCAAGTGCAGGTCCGGATGAGACTCCAGGTCCAGCAGTAAGGAGTGACTGGCCCCCGTATCCAACATGAATTTGGATGCGATAACAGTACCGTCCATTAATGTGATGTTGGTATGGACATAAGGTTTGGTATCTACCACAGTAAGAGGTAAGGACCTATGGGATTTTCTAGGCTTATATGAATATGGTTCATGCAAACGGAGCAATCGATCGTCATAATCAATCTCCACAACAAACCGGCTAAACAGCTCGTAGCCCAGGATCCCATGGACATCTGTGCCCAGGTAGTTCTTAAGCTGAAGGTAGTCTTCCTCAAGTACCAATAATGCCTGACCCTGACCTACAACACCCGGCAATTTTAGGGAAATGCCATTGGCCACATAAGCTACAATCTGCCGGTCACCATCTGCTCCCACCAAAGGTATCTTCCTATCATAGCTGATGTTAAGGATATCGCTGAATGTGCGATCCGTTAAAATAGAAGTCCTAACACCGGTATCTACTACAAAACGCAAGGGCATGCGGTGATTCAGAATTACCGGGATAACGATAAGGTTATTGTGACTTTCAAATGGAATCTCGATACTGTTCTTATTGTCAACAATATCAAAGCCAATATTCTGCCCAGGGGATACTGTACCCCATAGGCTAACCACAATTAAGATCAACAGCGATTTTAGGTATAGATTATTCATAAAGCACTCCTATTAATATAAACGGAATAGCGCCCAATAGGATGTATTACAATTAACTTTCTTATTTAGAATTATTCCAAATAAATTATTTACCTTTATCGCCTATTCAATAATTGAGTCCATAGCACTATGAAATTCGCGCTTAAAATATTAATAGTGGGAGGTTTATTGGTAGGTTGTGCTCCGGAAAAATCTTCCCAGGAAACCTCCCAGGAAAGTACGCCTTCCACATCCGTAAATGTCTATACCCACAGGCATTATGAATCCGATCAGCAGTTATTCGAAAGATTTGAAGAGGTCACCGGGATAGAGGTAAATGTTATCAATGCTAGCGCGGATGAGCTGATCAATCGCATGGAACTGGAGGGGGAGGCATCACCTGCAGATGTACTCATCACCGTTGATGCCGGCAGGTTGCACAGAGCAAAAGAAAAGGGACTTTTACAGGTGGCCGACTCCGAAATACTGGAGGCCAATGTGCCTGCCAAATTTAGAGATCCAGAGAAACATTGGTTTGGCATAACGTATAGGGCACGCATTATCGCCTACAGTTTAGACCGAGTAGATCCGACCACCATAACCACTTATGAGACTCTTACTGAGCCACAATGGGCCAACAAGGTGTTGATCCGGTCTTCAAGCAACATATATAATCAGTCACTATTAGCTTCGATAATTGCTTCTCAAGGAACTAGCCAAGCCAAAAGCTGGGCGTCGGGGGTTAAGGAGAACATGGCCCGGGAACCTAAAGGCAATGATCGGGATCAGGTAAAAGCGGTGGCTGCAGGATTAGGTGATGTAGCGGTACTCAATACCTATTATATAGGGAAACTATTGGATTCTGACGACCAGGAAGAAGTGGGTGCTGGCGAATCAATTGGCATAATTTTCCCTAATCAGGAGGGACGGGGTACCCATGTTAATATCAGCGGAGTGGCCATGGCCAAGTATGCACCAAATCCTGAAAATGCCCTTAAATTCATAGAATTTCTCTCTTCCGATGAAGCCCAGATGGTTTTTGCTGAGACCAATTTTGAATACCCTGTAAAACCCGGGGTAGCCTGGGCCCCCTTACTGACCTCCTGGGGCGAATTTAATACCGATACCCTAAACCTGGCCCTGCTGGGTAAGCACAACAAAGAAGCTGTAATGATATTCGATGAAGTGGGATGGAAGTAACAAGTCTTGAGTTTCACTATTAGATTACGAAGACCCCTGAACATTTGGGTGCTGTTAGCCGTGTTGATCGTACTGCTGCTGGGAACACCCATTTATACCGTATTATTCGGACTATTACCCGGGCCGGGACCCAATTGGTCCCATATGGTTAAGTACCTGCTAGCGGATTACGTCGTCAATTCCATATTACTGGTAGTGGGAACCGGGTTACTAACCTTATTATGGGGCGTACCTAGTGCCTGGTTCGTCAGTACTTTGGAATTTCGCGGTCGGCGCTTCTGGGAATGGATCCTTATCCTTCCTTTGTCTATTCCCACTTACATCATGGCCTTTACGTATGCCGGTATATTCGACTATACCGGGCCTTTACAGTCGATAATTAGAAATAGCACCGGACTGAATTTAGCTTCTTACTTAGATATCATGAATTTGCCGGGAGTAATGGTGGTTATGTCGCTGGCGCTGTTCCCCTATGTTTACGTAATATGCCGGGCTGCGTTTCTAACCCGCTATCGCTCATTAATTGAAGCTAGTCAAGTGTTAGGAGCCTCATCCAGTCGATCATTCTTTAAAGTGATCCTTCCAGTAGCCAGGCCTGCCTTAGTGGCCGGAGTGACCTTGGTGGTGATGGAAGTGCTGAATGACTATGGCGCGGTAAAGTACTTCGGGGTCCCTACATTTACCACAGGAATATTCAGATCCTGGTTTTCTTACGAAGACCCGCAGGGTGCGATTTACCTGTCGTCCCTGTTGTTGCTGTTCGTGTTCCTAGCTATTTTATTTGAAAAATATCAACGGGGTGGGGCCCGCTACGATTCTCAAGTTCCAGTGGAGAGGCCACTGCCCAGGAAGAAACCTTCTGGTTGGATGAGCCCAGTAGTAGTTTGTTCCTGTGCCATTCCGGCGGTGTTGGGTTTCATAGTGCCTGTACTGCAATTAATCTGGTGGTCCATTCAGTCTTTTGATAGTATTGGTTACAGCAAACTAGGTAGTATGGTATCCAATAGTTTTTTACTGGCATGTGCCGCTGCCGCCTTTTGCGTAGGGATCGCAGTGATACTGATTTTCGCCACGCGACTGCGTAACTCACGCTGGTTGCAATCCGCAGTCCGTCTTTCCACCATGGGTTATGCCGTTCCCGGGGCGGTAATTGCAGTGGGTGTCCTCATACCATTGTTATTCCTGGATAAACTTTGGATTCATCTGATGTCGGGCTGGAATATCCAAGTAGGCTTGTTACTGACGGGTACTGTATTCGGATTGCTGTTTGCATATTCCGTGCGGTTTTTAGCAGTGGCATTTAACCCCATTGAATCCGGTTTCCAGAGAGTGGGTAAATCATTGCACGAAGTTGCTGCCACATTAGGTGTAAAACCCTGGCGAATACTACACCGAATTAATATCCCATTGTTGAGGGGTGCCTTGTTAAGTGCCGGACTGCTGGTGTTTATTGATGTACTCAAAGAACTTCCCTTAACCCTGATACTGCGACCATTTAATTTCAATACCCTAGCAACTCGCGCTTTTGAACTGGCCACGGATGAGTTGGTGGCAGCGGCGGCCGTTCCCAGCCTGGTTATCATCCTAACCGGAGTAGTACCTATACACCTGCTGAACATCCTGATTACCAAACAAAAATGGTTATGAGCGCAATTCGTATAGAATCGGTGGTGAAGAAGTTCGGGAACCAGGCGGCAGCCTTAAAAGGAGTGAGCCTGGAGATTCCCGATGGTGAAATTTTGGCTTTGATTGGGGAAAGCGGCAGTGGAAAAACCACTTTACTTAGGATCTTGGCTGGACTGGAATTGCCGGATGCCGGTATCATCGAAATCGGAGATCAGGAAGTGGCCAATGATCATACATTTGTGGAAGCCCAACATCGGGAGATAGGTCTGGTATTTCAGGATTATGCCTTATTCCCACATATGAGTGCTGAAGAAAATATTGCCTTTGGACTTCATAGCTGGACCGCTGCCCAAAGGCAAAACCGGATTCAAGAAGTTCTGGAACTAGTGGGTTTGTCCCAAATGGCCACGCGTTACCCTCACCAACTATCTGGAGGCCAGCAGCAACGGGTGGCATTGGCCAGAGCTCTCGCTCCCAAGCCCCGTATGTTGTTGCTTGATGAGCCCTTCAGTAACCTGGACACTGTTTTAAAGGATCAGGTAAGAGAAGATGTAAGAAAGATCATTAAGCAATCAGGGTTAACTGCCATACTGGTAACACACGATATTCAGGATGCTTTGTCCACAGCTGATCGAATAGCCCTCTTAAAAGACGGTACCTTACAACAATTGGATACGCCTGTTAATCTTTATAATTGTCCGCAAAATCCCTATGTTGCGGCATTTTTCGGAAAAATTAATCTCATACCGGCTCGCTACCAAGAAGGAAAGATATTTACAGAGCTGATCAGTTTCCCTGTAAATACTGCACCCAACAGGTTGGAGGGATTATTGTGTGTGAGGCCCAGGCAGATAAAACTGGTGGCAGATACTTCAGGGTTTCCCGCTGAGGTGATTGCCAGGGAGTATCAGGGGGACCAATTGCAGTTTAAGGTAAAGACCCAATCCCAATATTTATGGTGCCAAACACATCAGGAACCCATTGCTCTAGGCCAGCAGGTACGTTTGAGAATAGAGATTGAGGAACCTTATTTGTTGAAATCGGACTAGGATACGGCCCGCTCGGCAATTTGCCGCAACCAATTTTCCGCAGCTTCTAAAGATAGGAACGATTTGAAGTTGAATGTCAATACCCGGGATTCTAGATCCTGTGACGACATTTGAGAATTGGCCATGGGGGCCATAACATGGGCCAGGTACTGCAAACCCGATTTTATAGCTTCAGGAGCCCATTTATGTTCGAGCCAGTTGTTGATTTCAAACCAATTGCCCTGGGCTACCCGGCGATCACTTAGTACATATGGGCATTTTATGTCACGAGTGAATCTCGATATCTCTAAAACCCCCTGTTTTACCGTATCCACGTCGATATACCCCACCCATTGAACATAGATCCAGGGATTATGCTCAGCTTTAGATATAATTGCGAATATATCGCCTTGGGGATTTCGTAGCTCGAATTTGTCCATAACCGGTTTCCGCCACTAAATAAAGCTACATTAAATATTAAAATAATCCAAAAATATATAATAATTTTTCATACTATCATATCCGTTAGGGCAATTTTAAAATGAAGCCCTGACCATATCTTTACCATTATCTTTATATATTACTGGGATTTAAATGTGAGCTTGCTTGAATCATTTGCAGAAATACGCCAACGAACAATCACGGTTTTTGGTGATAGATGGATCGCTGGTACATTATAGAGTTGAGGGGAATGGCTATCCCATAGTTTTATTGCACGGGGCATTCTCAAGTTTGCATACCTACGATGCTTGGTGCGATATCCTTTCTAAAAAATATCAGCTAATCCGTTTAGACCTGCCAGGTTTTGGCTTGTCCGGGTCAAGGGTGGATCACGATTACAGCATGGAATCGTACTTGCAGTTTATGCTCCATTTTTTGGATAGGCTCCGCATCAAGAAGTGCCATTTGGTTGGAAGTTCCCTAGGGGGGTGGATGGCCTGGGAGTTTGCTTTGATGTATCCGCAGAAAGTCAATAAACTCACTCTTATTTCATCAGCGGGATTTTTGGAGGACCGCAACGTCCCGTTGCCTTTCAAAATGGCCAGAACACCTTTTCTCAGCAAGGTGATTAAATATGCTGTTAAGAAAAACGTGCTGGAACAGTTTGTTCGTCAGGTGTATGCCGATCAAAATAAAGTCACCCCCGATTTGGTGGAACGCTATTTTGAACTGTTTAGCCGTGAAGGGAATCCGGAAGCATTCTTATCGCTGGCCAACGGAAAGTATAAGGACCATACTAAGAAGTTGAGGCAAATAAAATGTTCCACCCTAATATTGTGGGGAGAAGAAGATGCCTGGCTGCCTTTAGAGAACGGTTATCGTTTCCGTGACCGTATCCCCAAATCCAAACTCATTATATACGAAGGAGTCGGTCATGTACCAATGGAAGAGATACCTTTGGAAACCGCTAAAGACCTCCAGGCCTTTCTTCAAGGCCGCTAAGACCCTACCTCTATAGTCTTAGGGCTTTCGTTTGTATAGGGTATACTAATGCTCAAAACACCATTTTGATAGTTGCTCTCAATGGCATCCTTCATGGCATTAGGTGGCAATAAAAACCCCTCTCTTACTTGATCATAACTGTACTCCCTTCTAATGGCTGTAGGCCATTTATCGGGAGCGCCATGAGCCTTTTGACACTCAACGATCAAGTGATCTCCCTCAAGATTTACTTTGATGTCTTCCTTGGCATAACCTGGCAGCGCCAGCTCAATGAGATAAGAATCTTGATTCTTACTAACATTGGTCAACGGTGGGCCAGCTACCCAGGATGAGTCTAAAGCGTTGCGACCAAGAAAATGATCGGGATTGATTAGTCTATTATACCTATCTCCTATGCGGCTAAATGCTCCAGGATGTGTACGATTAACTTTAAACATATTAAGCTCCTTTTTCTAGGAATATAAACCTCATTACCTTGACTCTCCATGAGAATTGTGACCATACAATATGATCTTCCTCACCCAATTTAATGGCTATTTATTCTGGAGGTAACCAGGTTTATTTATCTTTGCGCATTGTTTGAAGAACTCAATACTGTGGAGGAAAAAGAAAAAGAAGTCTTAAACTTTGTAGAAGAGATCATAGAGCGGGACCTTGCCGAGGGGTCTAATG
>JAOTYN010000082.1 GCA_029861825.1 Cyclobacteriaceae bacterium | reverse complement strand
AAGCCTGATCACCACTGAACTGATCATAAGATCCCCCTATTGAGGTGAGGATAAGTAATTGGGGTACATGGAAAAATGGATCTTTCCAACCTTATCATAGATCGCTTGGCGTAATTCTTCAATATGCTTTTTATGCAAGGCGGAAACAAAGACACTCTGTGCCTGGTGACTTAGGAAGGTAGCTTTCAATTGGTCCAGCCCCACCGGGTCCTCAAGATCATACCGTTTTTGGAACTGGCCGTTAATACAATCTATTTTATTGTAGGCCAATATAGTGGGTTTATCTTCCCCGCAAATTTCCAATAAGGTCTTATTTACGATGTCTATTTGTTCTTCAAATGCAGGGTGACTTATGTCTACTACATGAACCAGTACATCGGCTTCTCGAATCTCGTCCAGGGTAGATTTAAAAGCCTCTATAAGATGATGTGGCAATTTTCTAATAAAGCCCACGGTATCTGAAATCAAAAAAGGAACCTGATTCACCACCATTTTTCTGACGGTAGAGTCCACCGTGGCAAATAGCTTATCTTCAGCCAGCACGTTGGCTTTGGTCAATAAACGCATCAGGGTACTCTTGCCTACATTGGTATATCCCACCAATGCCACTCTGACCATGTTTCGGCGGGATTTTCTTTGAGTGGCCTGTTGTTTCTCGATCTTATCGAGTTTCTTACGCAGCACCGTTATTTGATTGCGGATATTCCTTCGGTCAGTTTCAATCTCTTTTTCACCGGCCCCGCCCCTGGTAGCCGTTCCCCCTCTTTGACGCTCCAGGTGGGTCCACATACGAGTAAGCCTGGGTAGTAAATACTGGAAACGGGCCAGTTCTACTTGGGTCTTAGCTTGAGATGTTTGCGCTCTCTTCAGGAAAATATCCAGTATCAGCAAACTGCGGTCGTATATTTGACACTTCAAGATGCGCTCTAAATTCCGAAGTTGGGAGGGCGTAAGGTCATCATCAAATATGATTTTATCGATATTTTCGGCCGTTATGTAGGCCTTAATCTCTTCCAGTTTACCTTTACCAACAAAGGTTTTAACATCCGGCCGCTCCAGTTTTTGGGTAAAATGTTGACGCACCTCCACACCCAGAGTTGAGGCCAGGAACTCAAGCTCGCTTAGGTACTCCTTGGCTTGTTCCTTAGTCTGATGCTGATTAACCAGAGCCACCAGAACAGCGGTTTCTTTCTTGGGTGCCGTTGTATGAAGCTTTTTCAAATGTTATAGGGCGTTAAGGTATTCCAGTAGAGCTTCTATTTGCTGTTGGTCCAATTCAGATTCATATCCCCTCATCAGGCCCTTGCCCTGCTGGATCCGTAAGGTCTTCTCCTCATCATTTAGAGCGCTTGTCGTTAGATCCGGAGCCTTATACAATCCCTTCTTGCCGTCTTCTCCGTGACAATCAACGCACAGTTTGGTGTATACTTGTTTGCCCACATCACCACTATTGCTTATCTCAATATGATCTCGTTTAAACTTGTAGCTTTGGGCTTCTGCGATTCCGTAAATATAGACGATGATTAAAACGGATAACAGCGCCAAAAGTTTCTTGTGCCGTTTCAGGCCCACAATACCCAGCGGTATGGCCAATATTACCAGTATCAATTTGATCCACAAATAACTTTCAATACCAGATTTTAGGGTCATCATATAGATCCCGGTAACTACAATGAGTAATCCCAATATCATATCGGCTACTTTGGTTTTGCTTCGTATCCTATCCAGCAACTCCAATTTGTTGGCCAGCAACAAAACGGTCTTGAAAATCATAAAAAGTAAAAAAACGATCACCACCGTGACGTGCAAATGGCGCATTCCAATTTCCATATTATTGAATGGTTAGTTTGTGAGTCAAAAATAATGTATTCTTCGGCAATATGTAGTAAATTTTTGGAAGCTATTCGCCATATGATGAACACCTTAATAGTCCAGTGAGAGTTTTAATTTTTATCAATACTTCCTGGAACATTGTCAATTTCCGTTCAGGCTTGATCAAGGCCCTGCAAAAACGGGGGTTTGAGGTACTTGCGTTGGCCCCGGAAGATGACCACAGTGCGCGTCTGCCGGCAATGGGGGTTTCATATCATCCCATTGCTATGGATAACAGCGGCACCAATCCGGTAAGAGAATTAGCCCTCATCAAAAGGATTTACAAAATTTACAGCCAGTTAAAACCGCAAGTGGTGCTGCATTACACCATCAAACCTAATATTTACGGCTGCATGGCGGCCCGCTGGAATAATATTCCTTGTATTAATAATATAAGCGGACTGGGGACTTCCTTTTTGGTCAATTCCTGGAAGCATTTTCCCATAAGGATGATGTATCGGAATGCACTAAAATACCCACACAAGATCTTCTTTCAAAACAGCCGTGACTTGCAACAATTTGAAAATTGGGATCTCCTGAAAAAGCCCAATTACGAATTGATACCGGGTTCCGGGGTGAACACAGCCTATTTTAAACCTACGGATTCACCGTCGAACCGGCCTTTCACCTTCTTAATGATGGCCCGCTTATTAGAAGAAAAAGGTGTGAGAGAATATGCCTTAGCTTCAGAAATAATGTTGGCCAAGGGGCTTCAAATGCGCTGTATACTAGCCGGGAATCCTGAAATTGAACATCGCCGAGGCATTCCTTCCACAGAATTGCAGAAATGGGTCGACAAGGGATTTGTTGAATATTTAGGGGAAGTCTCTGATGTCAGACCCATAATAGGAGAATCCCACGCAGTAGTTTTACCCAGTTATCGAGAAGGGTTGCCAAAATCGCTATTGGAAGCCGCAAGTATGGGCAAACCGGTTATTGCCACCAAGGTCCCAGGATGTACAGATGTTGTAAAAGACCAAATTAACGGCTTACTTTGCGAACCGAGAAATGCCTGGGACCTGGCCGAAAAGATGGAACAATTATACCACATGTCCAATCCGGAATTGCAGCAACTTGGGAATGCAGGCCGTAAATTGGCTCAAAATGAATTTGAAGAAAATCTGGTTATTGAGAAGTACCTGAAAACAATCCAGCATATCCTTGACCAATAAATTATGAAATTTACAGAAACGGGCTTTGATGGACTTTGGGAAATAAAACCCTCCATTTTTGAAGACCATCGGGGTTATTTTATGGAATCTTTTCAGTCAAGGCTTTTTCGGGAAGTTGGAATAACCGACCTTTTTGTACAAGACAATCGATCTTTCTCCAAAAAGGGAGTTCTGAGGGGATTGCATTTCCAAAAAGCTCCGCATGAGCAGGGCAAATTGGTCGGTGCAACCTCGGGCTCAGTCCTGGATGTGGTGGTGGATCTGCGACCAGATTCCCGTACTTTTGGAAAGTACTATAAATGCCTGTTGGACGATCGTCAACACAACATGTTGTACGTACCGGCAGGTTTTGCTCACGGGTTCCTGGCTCTGGAGGACAGCCTGTTTACCTATAAATGCACGGAATTCTACCACAAAGAAAGTGAAATGGGAATATTCTGGAATGATCCGCAATTGGATATCGACTGGGGTGATCTCTCCAATCCCATCATTTCTGAAAAGGACCAGGCTTTACCCGGTTTTCAGGAGGTAGTGAAAATACTGGCTCACGGTTAAATTCTTACTATTTTAGCTATAATGAATTACCCTTATTCTAAAAATTTTCTGTCATTGTTGATTTGTCTGACATGGATTTCAGCTGTTCTGGTGCTCGGCTCCTGTCGCGCCTATAAGGAAAACCTAATGTTACAAATTGACGAGGACGACTATCAATCGCTCAACCCATTGGTGGACGTGGCTCAGGAATCATACATCATTCAGGCGCACGACAAGTTAGAGATCACCGTGTACACCAACAAAGGAGAGCAATTGATTGATCCTAATCGGGTTTTGCAAAGCGAACCCGCTACATCAGAACCAGAAAAACCGCATTATACTGTGGGCGAGGACGGAAAGGTGAATTTACCCATATTGGGTGAGGTTGCGCTAAATGGAAAAAGCCTGGCTCAGGCCAATCAATTGTTGGTGGAGAGGTATAGCGTTTATTACAAAAGCCCCTATGTAAAGACCACCTACATCAATAAAAGGGTGGTGGTATTGGGAGCTTCAGAAAAGGTAATCCCGCTACCTAATGAAGGAATGAACCTGCTGGAAGTTCTTGCTTTGGCGGGGGGGCTAAATGAAAACGGTAAAAGCCACAATATTCGTCTTATTCGAGGAGACCTGTCCAACCCTCAAGTAGCCATAGTCGATTTATCTTCTTTGGAAGGGATGAGGCAAGCCAATTTACAGGTGTATCCCAACGACATAATTTATGTAGAACCGGCTAAACGACCTTTTGCCGCGTTAAGGGATTTTTCCCCTATTTTGGTGGCTTTTACCTCTGTTTTGGCTTTAATTGTCGCACTTACTCGTTAACTTGCAGTTATTGTGAGTACCGATCCGTTTGAAATCGATTACCAAAAGAGAGTTGTACAACCGGAGAGCCATTTAGTGGGCGATCTTGACCTGGAAAAACTCTATACCGTACTCAGAAAGAGCTGGGTTTGGATCCTGTTGATCGTGGTGAGTACCAACCTCGCCGCATACCTAGTGATAAGGTGGACAAAACCGCTTTTTGAAAGCTATTCCGATCTGAAACTAAACATTAAGAATGACGCCAGTTTGTTGGGTATTCTGGAGGTAAACGAAGAGCAAAATCTGACAAATTTGTCTGGTGAAATTGAGTTGCTCAAATCCAAACTTTTCTTTGATAAAGTTATTCGAACCCTGGATCTTAACATTAGCTACTATTCGGTAGGTAATATCCTGGAAGATGAGAAATATCACAGTCCCCCCTTTAGAGTGGAATATCAGCTCTTCGATAACCGGGCTTTTGACAAAACATTTACTGTGGCCATTCGCAATGCCAAGGAATTTACCCTGGGCTATCCAGAGGGGTATCCGCAAGGGAATGCAATTCACCAATTTGGAGAAACTATCGAGACCGAACATCTCAAATTGAAGCTATTGCTCAATCAGTCGCCGGAAGAATTGGACCATAGTCAGCTGTATAGTTTTAAAATAAACAGCGCCAACAGCCTTATCCGGTACCTGGAGGCTAACCTGGAAGTGGAGCCCTTAAATCTCAATGCCAACACCATTCGGATCTCATTCAGGGATCACAATAAGTACAAGGCCCGTGACCTGGTCAATGCCATCGATACCATATACCTTACGTATACCAAGGACCAGAAAAATAAGGCCAATCGCCAGAAGATAGATTTCCTGGACCAACAGTTGTTGTTGACTCAAGCTCGTCTGCAAGACTACGAGAATTACTTTGAGAGCTTTACTATAAAAAATAAGACTACGGATGTACAGTCCGATTTAACCAACACTATTAAAGCCATCTCCGAGCTAGACTCTCAGCGTCTGGCCTTGCAGAAAAAATTAACGGACATCGAACAGCTACAAGCCTCTCTGGTGGATGTGGATCGAAAATCCGAAGCGCCCTTGGGTTATTCTCACTATGATCCTGAGATCAACTCGGTATTGACACAACTGGATCAACTTAGAGAGGAAAGGGAGATTCTTATGATCTCTTATAATGAAAATACTTTCGCAGTTACTAAAAAAGATCAGGAAATCGCATTAGCCCAAGAAAACCTGCAGGGACTGCTGGCCGCCTATCAACGGGAATTGCAAAGCGAACAGTTGGTGATCAGCTCCAAAAAAATAACCTTGGATGGGCGATTGCGTCAATTACCCGCTCAAGGTACGGAATTCAGCAGCAATCAAAGGAATTTTACTCTGTATGAGGAGTTTCTGTTGACCCTTATGAAATTAAAAGCTGACTTTCAGATAGCTCAGGCAGGTACGGTAACAGATTTCGTGATACTATCTGCCGCGGTCCTGCCACAGAATCCCGTTTCCCCCAATAAACTGATTGTTTACGGCATTGGATTTGTTAGTGGTTTCATAATTAGTCTGCTGTTCGTGGGTGTGCGTTACGTGATGCACAATAAAATCACCAGCATGAATGAAATCGAACAGCTTACCAATTTGCCGTTGTTGGGGGTAGTACCGCACTACGATAAGGAGAAAATGGAAGTGAGTAAGCTGATTATTAATCACAATCCCAAATCGCCGGTTAGCGAGAGTTTAAGGACTATTCGTACTAACATGGAGTTTTTGCGAGTTCCTCAAGACAGCAAGATCATTTCCGTAACCTCAACAGTGAGTGGTGAGGGCAAGACCTTTCTAGCCATTAATCTGGGAGGCATTATCGGGCTGTCCAAACAAAAGGTATTACTAGTGGATATGGATATGCGCCGTCCGAAAATTCATGCGGCCTTCGGCATGGGGGCGGTTCAGAAAGGCCTCTCCACCATATTGATCAATAAACATCAGTATCAGGAGTGCATACAGGAAACTGAAATGGAGAATTTACATTACTTGCCAGCTGGCCCTACCCCACCTAACCCTTCAGAACTGTTGATCGGTGACGAAGTGGACGAGTTATTCAAAAAACTAAAGGAGACCTATCAAACCATTATCCTGGATACACCTCCGGTAGGTCTGGTGACCGATGGCATTTTGGCCATGAAAAAAGCAGATGTTCCCATTTATGTTATCCGAGCCGACTATTCCAGAAAAGACTTCATCAATTCCTTGAATAGATTGGCAAAAACCAATAGGTTTAATAACCTCTCCATAGTATTGAATTCGGTACAAACCAGCGGTAAAAGAGGCTACGGGTATGGCTATGGTTATGGAAACGGATATTATGAGTAAACTATAGAGGGACCCACTCCTGTGCTTTCATTATTTAAGAAAAAGACCTTCGATAAAAGCGTCCGCCCCATGATGGTGGATGTCCATTCCCATTTGATACCGGGAATAGATGATGGGGCCAAGACCATGACTGATTCGTTAGATATTTTGCAACAAATGTCCGATCTGGGCTACCAAAAGGTGATCACTACACCACACGTCATGCATGATTTTTATCCGAATACCTCCCAGGACATTTTGAAACGGGTACAGGTATTACAGCAAAGAGTGGATGCTGTTGGTATTGATCTGGAGGTAGAAGCTGCAGCAGAATACTATTTGGATGAGCACTTCATCAAATTGTTGGACCAAAAGTCTGATTTATTAACCTTCGGTGACAATTACCTGTTGTTCGAAACCTCTTTTCTAAATGAACCTGCTTATATGCGACAGGGCATTTTTAAGATCATTTCCAATGGGATGAAGCCGGTTTTAGCGCATCCTGAACGGTATTTATTCCTGCAAAACAACCCGGAAATCATTGAAGACCTGGTACAAAGAGGTTTATTGCTACAGGTGAATACCATTTCGCTCAGCGGATACTACAGCAAGGAGGCTAGAAAGTTGGCCGAGAACTTGATTGACAAAAAAATGGTAAGTTTTTTGGGTACCGATTGTCACAATGCCAAACATCTAAAAGCTATGGTCGAAACCATAGAAACCCGGTACTTTGCCAAGGCCATGCGATTGCCTTTATTAAATAATTTTCTTTAATGACCAGAAACTCTAAACGCAGGAAAATACAGGACCTGATCCGATTGTTCGAAGATCACCTAAACAAGCAATCTGCCCAGTTCTTCGAATTAGAAGACCTGGAAAGGATCTTTAATTTTTATAATGATCACGGCCGCTATAAGAAATCGTTGAAAGCCTGTGAAGTAGGGCTTGAACTGTACCCCTTTTCCGTAGACCTTATATCTATGAAATGTCAGGCCTTGGCCAACCTCAACCAATTTCATAAAGCCCTGGAATTGTTGGAAAAAGCACTTTCTATGCAACCTCATGACGTGGAGCTGCTCACTCTAAAAGCACATATATTGTCACTGACAAGCCAGACTACGGAAGCTGTTGAAACCTTACAGCAAGCTCTTGAATTTGCCAACTACCAGGAGGAGATATACTACCAGATGGGTTTGGCTCACCAGCAAGCGGGTCAATATGAAGAGGCCATTGCTGCTTATAAAAAAGCCGTAGAGAATAACTTACAACACGAGGGGGCATTATATGAACTCGCTTATTGTCTTGACGTCGTGGGAGCTCTTAAAGATAGCCTAGGATACTACCAAAAATTCATTGACCAAGATCCTTACTCCCATCTGGGATGGTACAACCTCGGTATAATCTATCACAAATTGGGGGAGAACGAACAGGCGGTTTCCGCTTATCAATATGCCATTTTAATAAAAGAAGATTTTGCCTCAGCACATTTCAATCTCGGCAATGCTTTTATGAGTTTGGAAGAATTTTCTAAGGCACTTAATGCTTACCGCCAGACCGCCGATCTGGAAGGCCCTTCAGCCGAAACTTATTATTGCATAGGTGAAGCTTATGAAAAACTTGAGCACTTCGACTTATCCCTGAAGTATTACCGTAAAGCTCATAAACTGGATAACTTTTACGACGATGCTCTTTTTGGCATGGGCAAATGCTTACATGCCCAAACCAAATGGTACGAAGCCACCCATTTTTTTAAAAAGGCCCTGAAACTTAATCCCGACAACGAAGTATACTGGTTGGCGTTGGCAGAATCGGAGTACCGGGTGGGAAATTTGGTGTCAAGTATAGAGGCCTATCAACAAGCAGCGCGTTTAGAGCCTGAGAACCATCAGATCTGGCTGGACTGGTCGTTTCTGTATTACGAACAGGGTGATTATCCCAAGTCTTTGGAGCTAGTCCTTGACGGAATTGAAGAAAGTCCCACTGAAGCCAGCCTTTATTACCGTTCAGTAGCTTATTTTATCGCTGCCGGGAAATACAGGGAAGGCTTGGCTTATTTGGAAAATGCGTTAATTTTGAACTTCGAAAAGCATCACGAGCTCTTTGATTTCTATCCAAAGCTGATAAATCAAAAAGCTTTGCTAAAAATAATCGACCAATACAGACCTGAAGAGTAACATGAACTACATCTTGAATGGTATTCCGGAAAGAACTAAAAAACCCCGGCAATTTGGCTTTACCATGGTAATGGACAAAGGCCTAAGCCTTCGAGAAATTGACGATTTTCTGGAGTTGTGTGGCGACCATGTTGATATTGTCAAATTGGGCTGGGGTACCAGTTATGTAACTCCCAATCTCAAAGAGAAGCTGGAGAAATATCGTGAGCACAACATTCCCACCTATTTTGGAGGCACTCTTTTCGAAGCATTTGTAGTACGCAATCAATTTGAGGACTATCGAAAAATCCTGGACAAGTACGATATGACTTTTGCGGAAGTGTCGGACGGATCTATTGAATTGGATCACCAGGTAAAATGTGATTACATCCATAAACTAAGCTCGCAAGTTACCGTACTGTCGGAGGTGGGTTCTAAAGATGTTGAAAAGATCATCCCCCCTTATAAATGGATAAAATTGATGCAGGAGGAATTGGATGCGGGTGCCTGGAAAGTAATTGGAGAAGCCCGGGAAGCTGGAAATGTAGGTCTTTTCAGATCTACAGGAGAGGTTCGGAGCGGTCTGGTACAGGAAATCCTGACTAAGATACCTTTTGAAAAAATCATATGGGAAGCGCCTCAGAAGTCTCAGCAAGTTTGGTTCATAAAACTGCTGGGTGCTAATGTAAACTTAGGTAATATTGCTCCCAATGAAGTGATACCCCTTGAGACCATTCGACTAGGGTTGAGAGGTGATACCTTTAATCATTTTATTAATAACGCAGATTCCAGCGTACAACCCTAACATTGAAAACCAAGAGCCAAAAGATCCTGCTGTTCCTGAAAGGGATAGGTATGGGAAGTGCCGATATTGTGCCTGGTGTATCCGGAGGCACTATTGCCTTTATAACCGGGATTTATGAAGAGTTGCTGGCCAGCATTAAAGCAGTGGATTTCGATGCGCTTAAGCTTTTGCTAAAAGGCAATTTCAAGGCCTTTTGGTTGAAGATCAACGGGAGTTTTTTGCTGATCCTACTGTCGGGGATCGTGGTCAGTTTGTTCTCCCTGGCCCGGGCAATAAGTTATTTTCTGGAACATCATCACATACAGCTTTGGTCCTTCTTCTTTGGTCTTATCCTGATATCCGCCCTGGTAGTAAGCCGGGACATTTCAAGGTGGGATCCTAGAATCATCCTGGCCCTGCTGGCCGGTATGGTGGCCGCCTATTTGATCACTGAGGCTGTGCCCGCCACTACACCCAACAGTTACCTGCTTATCTTCTTATCCGGTGCTATAGCCATTTGTGCCATGATATTACCGGGAATATCAGGCAGTTTTATACTCTTGTTACTGGGTAAATACAGCTTTATCCTAGAAGCACTGAAAGAGTTTGATTTACCAGTCATAATATTGTTCGTTCTGGGATGTGCCACTGGACTACTTTCTTTTTCACGGGTAGTGAGTTGGATGCTGAACAAATTTCGTAACCTGACGGTAGCCACGCTGGTGGGTTTCATGATCGGCTCCCTAAACAAAGTATGGCCTTGGAAAGAGACTATCACTACCTACCTTGACCGCTATGGTGAAGTTCAACCCCTGACTGAGAAGAACATACTGCCTACCACTTACCAAGCGTTGGGCTTTGAACCTCATATCTGGGAGGCTGTGCTTTTTTTCGCTTTAGGGGTAGCCCTGGTGGCGTTTTTAGAAAAAGCGGCTCAAAGGATACAGCCATGACCGGCAATCGCAGGTTATTTGGCCTAATAGGGAAACCTCTGGAGCATTCCTTCTCCCAGCGGTATTTCACAGAAAAATTTAAATCATTGGGCCTGGGAGATCACCGCTACCAGCTTTTCGAGCTGTCCAGCATCGGGGAGTTAGAAGCGCTTATTGCGGAACATCCCGAGCTTGCAGGGTTGAATGTGACCCTTCCCTACAAAAAACAAGTAATAGACTTTCTGACGGATCTTAGCCCGGAGGCTCAAAGAATCGGAGCGGTCAATACCATCAAATTTACCCCGGATAACGCCCGGGTAGGATACAATACCGATTATCACGGTTTTTATCAGTCCTTAAAGACCTGGCTGGGAAGCTCCTCTCCCAAAAAAGCGTTGGTATTGGGGACCGGAGGGGCGTCCATGGCCGTTACCTGTGCCTTGGAAGATCTTAGTATGGACATAACCTCCGTCAGCAGAAAACCTTCAGAGGAAGTTATTACTTACCGGCAGTTACATGAAATGGATCTGCGAAACTTTGAGCTGATTGTTAATACTACGCCACTGGGTATGGCGCCCCATATTACCACGCTTCCTGACCTAAGATATGAACAGATCGGGGTGGGTCATTTCCTTTATGACCTGGTATACAACCCCCAAGTCACGGCATTCATGGAACAAGGAAATCAGCAGGGAGCACAGGTAAAAGGTGGCCTGGAGATGTTGCAGCTTCAAGCCGAAAAAGCTTGGGATATCTGGAACCACATAAACCCGTAATTCGTACATTTAAGTTGTGTCATTTCAATTAACCTCCAAATACCAGCCTACCGGCGATCAACCGCAAGCCATCCATCAACTCACAGAAGGAACGCTGG
>JAOTYN010000497.1 GCA_029861825.1 Cyclobacteriaceae bacterium | reverse complement strand
AAGGCTAGGGAGAAGAGACAGACAATCTGATCCACTGGAAAAAACTCCGACAGAGAGACGCAGGGCGATGAGCTGGGCAATGCGACTGAAGCGGGTATTCAATATTGATGTTGAGGTCTGCTCCCACCGTGGTGGCAGGGTGAAGGTATTGGCTTGTATCGAAGAGCAACCGGTGATTGACCAGATACTGAATCATCTGAACAGGAAAGGAACCTGGTTTACACCGATGAGCCTGATTCCTGAGGGCACAGGGCCTCCTGCAGCTCAGCCATTCTGATCAACGCGAGCTCAAAGTTACATTTTCAAGCAGCCCAATCAGGGTAGCCTGGTAGCCTGTTTTCCGCCAAGAGATCTACCTGAAAAGGCATCTAAAATCACTCAGAATCGCCAGATTTTTACCGCCAAAACTTATCACGCAGAAAAACCAATGAGCACCAAACCCCATATTATCGAAACAGATCGGCTGGCCCTGGGGCGAATATGTGGGTTATGCTTCCTATGCCCACGATCAAGCTTACAAATTCATGCATTTATTTAAAGTAGGAATGGATTAATGAAAGCAGTCATTGTTACTGCAGATGGACCGGAGCACAGGTTCGTCACAAGAAGCTTGATAGAAGCCTTGGGCGACCATCTTAGCGGTATAGTCATCGAACGTGGAGCAGGCGAAAAAAAATCCATCGCAGCTTCTCTGGCCCAAGCCACTCGCCGATATGGCGCCATTACCGTTCTCGAGCGATTGATGACTAAGCTCAACCGAAGATTATTTAACGCGAATAAAATGCAGCTTGAGGCTTGTTACAGGATCCTTGGTCGGCTTTCCCCGGAAACTTATATGCCTCCCAAGATGCTGGTACTGGAAGTGGAGTCGGCAAATCGAAACGACTGTATAAAATGGATCGAGAATATTAAACCTGACTATGTCTTTGTATATGGAACCGGCATTATCGGCCAAAAGCTTCTGTCGTTACCTTCGATGGGTGCGTTAAATCTACACACCGGAATTTCACCTTACTATCGAGGAAGCGACTGTGCATTTTGGCCCTTGTATAATAACGAGCCGCTTATGCTTGGCTCAACGGTCCATAAATGCACGCCTGAACTGGATGGTGGTGATATTTATGGCCGGATCTCGATAAGATTATCTAAAGATGATAATCCCTATACTGCATTCGCTAAAGCAGTTGAAGCTGGTACCAGTCTCTATTCAAATATTGCCAAACGATTGGTCAGGGGAGAAGAGGTTCCCTCGGAGAAGCAAGACTTTTCTAAGGGGAAAGAATATCGATTTAAGGACAAAACATTTGTTCAGGAACTGATAATGGAATACAGGGTTTCGTCCGGAAAAATTGGAAAAATCATCGCTGATGCCGAGGAGTTATCCCTCCCGTTTTGTGATGCAAAGTAAAGGGCTAACCAATTGACAAATAAACTCATCATATTTATTACTGACTTCATCGGTTATTTTTTAAAGGTCATAAGATTCGACAAAGCAATTCGATCAGGAAATGATTTGCGTCTGGTTTTTTATCATGGCATCGGCGATAAAAATTCTGCGGCTATGACGTACCTTGATGACGAAATACCAGAGGAGGTGTTTAGAAAGCATATCGACTACCTTCAAGACAAATATATATTGTTATCGTTAAAGGATGCTGTCGAGTTGGCCCAGACAGGCAAGCTTCCAAAAGAAAACCCGGTTTGTGCAATTTCGTTTGATGATGGCCTTCGTTCGGTTTTCAGTCATGCTTTCCCCCTGCTGAAGGAACGAGGAATTCCGTTTGACGTATTTGTTAATACATCGGTAATCGGAAACAAAGATCTGTTATGGCTGCATGCAATAAATTATTTGTTAACAAACTACGGGCCGGCTAATGTAGCGGAGTCGATAAATAGCTTGATTGATAGATACGTTCTTGAAGCTCCCTCAAATGCTCGAGGTCTCGAGCAGTGGTGTATGGAGAACTTTGAATATTTTCTTAAAAATAATATTGTCGGCCAGCTCTTCGATAATTATGCCCTAAATCTGGAAGAGGTTGCTGCCGAGCAAGGTTTATACTTGACGTGGGAGCAGATTGAAGAGATGAGTGAGAATGGTGTCGGTTTTTATTCACATACGCACCGGCACTTTCCATTAAATACCCTATCTGAAGACGAATTGATAAGAGCCGAAATAAAGGTAGCTCACGATATTTTGGATTTGCGCCTTAAAGCCCCCGTCTTTATCAGCTTCCCATTTGGAATGGAGTCTGACTATGGAAAAAGAGCCATACCACACGCATTTTCTGTTGGGCACAAATTTGTTGTGGAAGTAGGAGATGGATTGAATTCCTTAACCAGAATCATCAGCAATAACATCATGTCGAGAGTTTGTCTTGGGACTACTGCAGCAGACAGTGCAAAGTTGTATTCCGCAATCGAGGTAAGGCCCGTTGTAAAGACCCGATTGAAATCAATGTTAGGGCGAAACTCTTGACGGTTAGTTACTTGAACGAAAAGCATTTGACTTGGAGATCTATTCGCGCTTAAGTTGCGCAACATGAGCCTGGCTCAAGTCAAATACCGCTCGTTGACTGGAATCATTTGACGGAACGGGGTAATACTTTAATCGCTAACGAGATGGTTGACGACATTCACTCAGTGTTGGGAGCGAAGAGAACCCTGGGCGGCGAATAGGCCTGTTGTCAGGAGCGGCTCGTATGCTGTTCTGGCTGTAACAGTCAAGCTGGTAGGATCCCCGCAGGCAGAGACTGTTTAAAATTATTTATCAAAGTAAAAACATCTGAACTACTTATAAGTTTACCTCGGAAACAACCAGCTTATACTTACATCCCTTAGTAAACGGGATATTGTCTACCTTGTCTACCTCGATAGCAGCATCAGTACCAAATTTTTCATAGATGACATCAAGCATTGGTTTGAGATTGTCGTCCTTAAAAGCATCATCCGTTACTATCCTAATAACAAACCTGTCAATCTCCTTCTGAATAACCTGATACTGTCGCACACCTTCAATCCAGTGAAAGGTTGCAAAGAATTGACCATTAATATGACCACC
>JAOTYN010000081.1 GCA_029861825.1 Cyclobacteriaceae bacterium | reverse complement strand
ACCAAGTGAGAGATAAAAGGCCGGCGGTAAAAGGTCGGATGTGAAGGTGGAAAGTTTCGGAAAGAGTTATTCTCACGGGATTAACTCCGGAAGAAGCGGGAAGCTCAAACGTTACACTCTGAGGTAGTCGGGTTCTCGGATCCGGTTTCGAGGAGAAAGTCAAAATAACAGTAACTTGGAATTCTGAAGGTCTACGGATTTACAGAATTAAGCGGGAATAATTTCGAAAGAAGGGATTCCCGCTTTTGTTTTTACCACTCCTATAAAGTTCCCCTCAAACATTTATTCCTGTTCCTTGCTTTGGTTATATTTGCCGTACTAACCTTGTTGAGCATATGAAACTAAAAATAGGAGATCCTGCACCAGATTTTGTCATTGAAAACGAACAGGGATTACCCACCAAACTTTCAGATTACCGGGGCAAAAAATTGATCCTTTTTTTCTACCCCAGAGATAATACACCGACTTGTACCAATGAAGTCTGCAACCTCAGGGATCATTATCAGGAGTTGAGATCAGAAGGTTATGAAGTTTTGGGTATAAGCAGTGATTCCGCTAAGTCCCATAAGAAATTTATTGATAAGCATGAGTTGCCTTTTTCTCTTTTGGCCGATACTGAAAAAGATATGCATCAGACTTACGGTACTTGGATTGAAAAATCCATGTATGGCAGGAACTATATGGGTACAGCCAGAACTACCTTTGTAATTGATGAAAATGGAGTGATCTCCGATATCATTGAGAAGGTTAAGGCCAAAGAACATGCACATCAGATAATCAGAAATTAGTTGAATTTTATTTTCGTCCCGGCATGCCTGGGCCATCAAACAGGTGCTCATCCTGAATGCCCACAACGACTGCAGAAATTTGAACATCTGCCACCCTCCGACACGGCCTTCGGATTGGACTATGTGCCCCTGGTGCATACCGCTGCCCATATCGAGCAAGTACGTAGCGCTTGTAACCATGAAAGACCCTTGGATAATGACACCTTGACCAGTGTGGGCAGTTATGCTGCAGCTTTGGCTGGGGTTGGGGCCAGCATCACCGCCGCGGACCAGGGAGATTTTGCATTGATCCGGCCTCCGGGACATCATGCCTACCCCCATAAGTCCACCGGATTCTGCCTTTTCAACAATATCGCCATCGCAGTAAAACACTTGCAGCGTCAAGGTAAACGGGTAATGATCCTGGACTTCGATGGTCATCTTGGTGATGGCACTTCCCATATCTTTTATGAGGACCCTAATGTGCTCTTTTGCTCCATTCATCAATTTCCGGCTTTTCCCGGCCATGGCTGGATCGATGAAATTGGGTCGGGCCCGGGAAAAGGATTTACCGTAAATATTCCGCTGCCACCAGGGGCAGGTGATGACCTGTTCTGGCAGGGAATGGAATTGATCGGCCACATTGGACACCAGTTTCAACCGGATGTAGTGGCAGTATCAGCAGGTTTTGACGGGTACCGGGAAGATCCTTTATTACAACTTCAATACAGTCTCCAGGCTTTTTACCGCTGCGGCCAATGGTTGAGAGAAAACTTTGACAGGGTTTTTGCGGTTTTGGAAGGAGGGTATAACCTGAGTATGCTACCGCTGGCTATTCATAATTTTGTTAATGGTTTTAACAGTAAACCACCGGAACAATCCGAGGAGCCCACCACTACATCTCCTCTCCTGGTGCAGAAAACCCTGAAAGACCTGGCATCACTTAAAAAATGCCTGATTCCTTATTGGTCTTTGGACACCGCTTGACCGGTAAATGCGGAATGGGTATTTTTAAGAAACAGGTATACCCCATATGGTCATAATCTACGGTTTGACTTTGACCGGAATTCTAGGAATTGCAGGACTTCTCATTTACTTATTAATAATCGGATATACATTGCTGGTATTGCTTCAGGAAAACCGTGATCCTGAAATTACCATGGCCTGGATTTTGGTGATCGTGGCCTTACCAATACTGGGACTAAGCATATACTTAAATTTTGGAAGGAACTTCCGAAAGGTGAAAATATTCAGTCGTAAAGGACTCACGGACCTGCAAAGAATGGAACAGATAAGCCTGAATCAGATAAGAGATCTATCAGGGATTACTGATGAGTCAGGTCCCATTCCCACTCAGAAACTGCATATCATTAAACTGCTGCTCAATAACAGTAAAGCCTTGCTAACGTCCAATAATACTGTGGAGATCCTCAACAATGGCAAAGCCAAATTTGATGCTCTCATTGAGGACATGTTACAGGCCCAACACCACATCCATTTGGAGTACTATGTATATGAGGAGGACGAGATAGGGAAAAAAATTCGGGATATTCTGGTGGAAAAAGCCCAACAGGGCTTGGAAATACGCCTGATTATCGATGCTATAGGTAGTTGGGGTTTGAGTAAGTCTTTCCTGAAGACCTTGAAAAAGGCCGGAGTTAAAGTGGGCGTATTTATGCCTGTTCGATTCCCCCTGGTGGCCAATAAGATCAACTACCGCAACCACCGGAAGATCGTGGTGATAGATGGAAAGAAAGCCTATGTGGGTGGCTTGAATATTGCCGACAGATATATACATGGTACTGATAAATTGGGGATTTGGAGAGACACTCATCTTAAAATTACCGGCGACGCCGTTCAAAGTTTACAAACCATATTTATAACGGACTGGTATTTTATCACCAAGGACTATTTGCAAGGGAGTGGTTACTTTCCCAAATCTCCGGTCCGGAAAACCCTTTGGGTGCAAATTACCGTGAGCGGTCCTGATTCTGACTGGTCCAGTATTATGCAGGCCTACTTCACCGCCATTACTACCGCCGAGCATTACATTTATATTTCAACTCCCTATTTTATGCCCAATGAGAGTATCCTTACGGCATTAAAGACCGCCGCCCTCAGCGGTGTGGATGTAAAATTGATCTTACCCAGCAAATCCGATATTACCACGCACTTGTATGGCTCCATGTCGTACGTAGAAGAGCTGCTGCAAGCGGGAGTTCACGTATATCTTTACCAGAAAGGATTCAATCACGGGAAAGTGATGATGGTGGATGGACTTTTTACCACCGTGGGCACCGCCAACATGGACAGCCGTAGCTTTGATAAGAATTTTGAGGTTAACGCCTTAATATATGACCGGGAAACCGTGAAAAAAATGGAGGAGAGCTTTCTGGAAGATATTAAGGACAGTAAGGAAGTGGTGCTTTCTGAGTTCATGAAACGCCCACGTTCTACCAAGATCAAGGAATCATTAGCCCGGGTTCTGGGCCCTATTTACTGATTCAAATGATCGGCCATCACGGGATGGTAGTCCACCACCAATATAGGAACCCCCATTTGAATGACGTCTTGGAAGGTTTCCTCATTTACTCCGTAAAGCATACGTCGGTGCATAAGGTCATTTCGCCGCAACCACTCTAGATGATCAGGTGTCACCTCGCGGGCATAACTAATAATAAAATCGGGACGAAACTTTTTGGGAATCCAATGGTATATGAAGATATTGCCGTCACCGGGACCAGTGAAAACAGTATGTAATTCGGGGTATCGATACTCCAGGTAAGCCGTGAATAGAAAATCGCTACCTACAAATGCTTTATCTACCAAATCATATCGCTGTATAATTTCCCATAGTTTATCGGCCAGATAAGCGTAGCGATCATTACCATGACGTTTCACATCAAAGTATAGGGTTAACTCGCCCCGATATTGTGACAAGAATGACTCCAGGTCGGGAATTCGATGATCGGTAGCCTGGCCTTTGTAGTAAAGGGGCCATTGTTGAATGATGTCCAGATCCTGAGGTCCCACTGGTCCGGGGTCATTTAGCAGCCTGCTTCCATTACGATCGTGAAACAAAAAGAATTGTTGGTCAGCGCTTTCCTTGATATCGATCTCCATGGCCTCAAATCCTAGCTCCAGAGCCCTGTCAGTAGCAGCCAAAGTGTTTTCAGGAGCTGCATCACTAACTCCACGGTGAGCGATCATTCGAGGTTCTCCTGAATAGAACGGATGATCCTGCGGTGTTGATTTGATTCCCCATCCTGAGCCGAACCAACCTAACAGCAGTAACACCACTACCACCAAGGTTAGCAAGGACATAAATACTATCTTGATAAATTTAAGGGCCTTCATAAGGAATACTAATCCTTAATTGCTAAAATACACTAAGCAAACGGTATGTGAAAACCCTTAACCATAAGCTGATTTATGTTTTTCATTTTGTCTAAAACCGTATCTTATTTGTTCATGCCCCTAACTATCATTACAGGGGCTTTTGTCATTTCCTTTTTTTTGAAAAGTCCGACCTTCAAAAGAAGGTTAAGGTATTTCGCATTGGTATTGCTAATCATATGTACCAATTCTTTTCTGACCAATAGCGTAATGAAATGGTGGGAAATAGCCCCTACCCCAATCCAACAGTATCAGGCCAACCACACCGTAGGGATTGTCCTGACTGGAGTTACCAATAAGAAGAAACTGCCCCGAGATCGAGTTTATTTTAGACACGGTGCGGACCGCGTAACCCACGCCATTCAATTGTATAAAATGGGTAAGATCAACAAGATTATCGTTAGCGGTGGTAGTGCAAATCTCATCAAAACAGAGATCAAGGAGGCCACGCTATTAGCAGAGGTCCTGCAGCTCTGTGGGGTTAATTCAGAGGATCTGATCATTGAGGACCAATCGAGAAATACCCGAGAAAGCGCACTGGCGGTTTCTAAAGTACTGGCCCAACGTTTTCCTGATCACCAATATACGCTGATCACCTCCGGCTTTCACATGCGCAGATCTAAAGCCTGCTTTGAAAAGGTGGGAGTACAAGTACAGCCTTTCAGTACGGATTTCAGAACTTCGGACGACCCTCCAAGCTTAGGATCCATTATTTTACCTTCGCCCACTGCCTTGGTCAAATGGCATGTCCTGGTCAGAGAGTGGATGGGTATAGCTGCTTATAAAGTGGCCGGTTATATTTGACCACTTCCAATTACTTTTAACCCGGATCAGGGGGTAATGACCTTGTCTTGTTTTATGCTTATGGCATCTACGCCTTTTTGTTTTACCATTTCGTTGAACTTCGGAATTTCTTCTTCCAGAATCTTTCGCCACTGATTTAAGGCGTCGTCTATTTTTCCTACTACCTCCTTCTTAAACTCCACCGCTTGTTCAGTAGGCGCAGCATTTCCTACACCCGCCTGCGAAAGACCGGCAAGCTTGTTATTCAGCCTAATGGGAAAGTTCAAAGGATCTTGCCGGCTGCGGTTCTTGGTTTGGTGGAGTGTTTCTTCCACCTTCCTGATCTGTGACTTCAAGGTGTCGGCCAGGGTATTCAATTCTTTCATATCATCTTGTTCCTTGACCTTTTCTTGTACCGTGGATATCTGACTGCTGGCTTGCTTCATGTACTTAATAGCCAAATGAGTTTCCGTCAGTTTGTCCCGTACCTCCATCAGAAAATCAAATTGAGCTTGTAAATCGGCCGCTGAACTGGTCGATCGCGGGTCAGCCAGGATTTCGAATTCCACCTGTTGGTTGGATTCACCTTGACTCAACCGTGCCTGATAAATACCCGGTACAGCTTTGGGGCCCTGAGTACCGGCTCCCCACATAATCAGACCTTCGAATTTTTCCGCTTCCGGATATCTCATATCCCAGACAAAGCGGTTCATACCCGCTTTGGGGGTCAATTCTGGCTCTTTCTTCTCAGGTTTAAGCTGGTTGCTGAAACTACGGATCAGCTCGCCCTTTTGATCCAGTATCTCCAGCGTCAGCAGTTGTCCACTGTCAAGGTCCTGCTTCAAGTAATAATGGACCATAACCCCTCCCGGATGATTCTTGCCGGAATTAGCGGGCGCAGAACGAAAACTGGGATTACCCATGCGATAAGAGGACATGGGCTTGTACAGATATAATTCACTGGAAGCAACTTGAGAGCTTAACTGATGAAGGGGTGTCAGGTCGTCGATAAGCCAAAAGGACCTTCCCTGGGTAGCCGCGATTAGATTGTCATTTTTAATGGCCAAATCAGTAATGGGAACCTTAGGCAAGTTCAGTTGAAAAGGCTTCCAACTATTGCCATCGTCGAAGGATATATACATTCCGCTCTCCGTTCCCGCATACAGCAAACCCTTTCTCTTAGTATCGGCTCTGACCACTCTGGTGAAATGCTGATTGTCGATCCCACCGGTGATTTGAGTCCAGCTGACCCCATAATCCTCAGTTTTATAAAGATAAGGAGCAAAATCACCAGACTTATAAAGGGTAGCCGCTAGGTAGGCCCCTCCTTTCACAAAGGGATGAGGATCAATACTATTGATCATGGCCCAGGTAGGCAAGCCAGCAGGAGTTACGTTACTCCAGTTCTTACCGCCGTCACGGGATACATGTACTAATCCATCGTCAGAACCCGTCCACAGCAGATCTTTTTCATAAGGCGATTCGCAGGCCGCAAAAATGGTGCAGTAATACTCTACGGCGGTATTGTCCTTGGTTATAGGTCCTCCTGAAGGACCTAGTTTGGACGGATCGTTGCGGGTAAGATCCCCGCTGATCAACTCCCATGACTGCCCTTCATTGGTGCTGAGATGCAAATGATTACTGGCTGTGTATAATTTCTTGGGATCATGAGGTGAAAAGAAAATGGGAAAATTCCATTGGAAACGGTATTTCATACCTTCAGCTCCATGGCCCATGGGGTTGTCGGGCCATACGTTGATTATGCGCATCTGCTTGGTGCCATGATCGATCCTGGATAGAAACCCTCCATAGCTTCCTCCATAAACAATGTCATTATTTAGAGGATCGATAGCTATGTGAGCACTCTCACCACCGGCAGTGGGCTCCCAATCCCTTTCCGTTATGGCATTTCCGTCGGTACGATGTTTAATGCGTACCGTGGAGTTATCTTGCTGGGCACCATATATTCGGTATGGGAAACTATCGTCTGTTGTTACGCGGTAAAACTGAGCCGTTGGTTGGTTGTGGTATGTCGACCAATTCTCCCCTCCGTCAAATGACACCTGTGCCCCTCCATCATCGCCAATGATCATACGTTGAGGATCTTCTGGTGCAATCCACAGATCATGGTGATCGCCATGGGGTGCCACGTGTTCCGAAAAGGTTTTGCCACCGTCTTTGGATTTGTGATATTGAACATTTAAAACGTATAGCTGATCCTCATCTTTAGGGTCCGCATAAACACGGGTGTAATACCAGGCCCTTTGCCGCAAGTTGCGGTCATCGTTCAGCTTTTTCCAGGTTTCTCCTCCATCATCGGTTCTGAACAGACCACCTTCTTTTGCCTCGACCATGGCCCATACCCGTTCCGAATTAGCCGGCGAAACTGCCACGCCAATAATTCCCAGGGTACCGGAAGCAAAACCTTTTTTATCCACCAGTGAATTCCAGGTATCACCTCCATCGGTACTTTTCCAAAGCCCCGAGCCTTTGCCTCCACTGCTGAGGCTATAGGGAGTTCTTTTCACCTTCCAGGTGCTGGCGTAGATCACTCTGGGATTATTGGGATCCAGAATCAGATCCACTGCCCCTACTTCATCGGAAACAAACAATACCTTGTCCCAGGACTGGCCGCCGTCCTTACTGCGAAAAATTCCCCGGGTTGCTGAAGGGGCAAACAGGTTACCCATCACCGCCGCATAGACCAAATCGGGATCTTTAGGGTGAATCCTGATGCGGGAAACATGCCGTGAATCATCCAGACCCTTAGATACCCAGGTCTTGCCGGCATCAGTGGATTTCCATACTCCATAACCGTAGGAGACATTACCCCGCACGGTCTTCTCCCCGCCTCCCACATAAATAACGTTAGGATCGTACTCACTGACGGCTACCGCTCCAATGGAGCCACCAAAATAACCGTCGGAAATATTCTCCCAATTGGAACCGCCATCGCGGGTACGCCAAACACCTCCTCCGGCCCCTCCAAAATAGAATAGGTTAGGCTTACCCGGAACGCCGGTAACTGCGGCACTACGCCCACCTCGGTAAGGGCCGATGGAGCGCCATTCCAAAGCTTTGTACAGATCTTCGGAATATTGAAGAGTATTGGTAGCCTTTCGTTTTCTTTGGGCTAGTAAATCGACAGAGAGCAAAACTGCGCAACACATGAGCGCAATACCCAGTTTATAGGATCGTTGCATGATTGGTGGCTTATGATTGGGCCATCAAAATAGCAATAACTGGGGAAAAGCAAAAATGAGCCTTTTCCGTATTTAAGCAAGTGCCTGATCCAGATCCTGGATGAGGTCATCGATATCTTCAATACCTACGCTCAACCTGATCAAAGAGTCCAGCAGACCCGATTTGCGTCGTTCCTCCGGAGGGATACTGGAATGTGTCATAGTTGCGGGGTGGCCGCATAGGGACTCCACACCTCCCAAAGACTCCGCAATGGTAAAATATTTGAACGTATTCATTACTGCCATGGCCTCATCAACATCATCGCCTTTGAGAGTAAAAGATATCATACCTCCAAAATTATCCATCTGTTGCTTAGCTACTTCATGGTTGGGGTGGTCTTCAAAGCCTGGCCAGTATACTTTGTCCACTCTGGAGTGTTCGGCCAGGAACTTGGCTACAGCGGCCCCATTTTCACAATGTCTTTGCATCCGCAAATGGAGGGTTTTGATCCCCCTCAGTACCAGAAAGCAATCCTGTGGCCCGGGCACCGCACCAGTAGCATTTTGCAAAAAGGTTAATTGCTCGGCCCAGTCATCATTATTGAGGATCAAAGCCCCCATTACCACATCGGAGTGACCACCCAGATACTTGGTAACCGAATGCATGACCATGTCAGCACCCAGGTCCAATGGTCTTTGCAGGTATGGGGTAGCAAAAGTATTATCAACCACCACTTTAATATTCCTTTCGCGGGCCATTTGAGTAATGCTGCGAATATCGATGATGTGCATCATGGGGTTGGTAGGAGTTTCGATCCAGATCAACTTGGTCTTCTCTGTGATGTAGGGCATCAACGATTCCGCATCACTCATACCTACAAACTTGAATTGCAAACCGTATTTCTGAAAAACTTTAGTGAAGATGCGGTAGGTACCGCCGTAGAGGTCGTTGGTGCTCAAGACTTCATCACCAGGATCCAGGGTTTTGATCACTGCATCGGTGGCCGCCAGCCCGGAGGCAAAACACAGACCGTGTTTTCCGTTCTCTAGTGCTGCCAGGTTATTTTGCAAGGCAGTGCGGGTAGGATTGTGGGTTCGACTATATTCATATCCCTTGTGCTCCCCAACTTTTTCCTGAGCATAAGTTGAAGTTTGAAAAATAGGCGTCATGATCGCTCCTGTTCCTGGGTCCGGACTTATGCCGGCATGTATAGTTTTAGTGGCAAATTTCATTTATGGGTTATTCTGGGTTTTTTTGAAAGTATTGATCTAATTTCTGTTTAAGAATACTCATATCTTCTTCCGATCCCGGTGTTAACGGAAGTTCTCCGGGAAAAGTTTCCATATGCAAAGTTTGGGTGGGGAAAGCAAAACGTACCTGTAAGCTATCCGCTAACTCCAAAATCTGCAGTAAAACTTCATGGCGGGCTTTCAGTTCAGCACTCCAGTCCGGAACTTCGAAAAACACATACAACAAGACATTCAAAGAAAAGTCGCCCAATTGATTTAAACGAACCTCAAAAAAGTCCTTTCGGGTATGTGGATGTTGTTCAATCAACTTATGCACTCCACTTACAAATGCTTCTATTGATGCAGGTGCGGTGTCGTAGGTTAAGGCCAGGTAGGTCTTAAACCTTCTGAATGTGCGCAGACCATGATTGTCGATAGTAAGATCTGACAACCGGCCATTGGGTATGCTCACTAAAGAATTACTGAAGGTGCGAATGCGAGTAGATCGGAAACCAACCTCCTCTACAGTACCGTCGAAGCCGTCGCCGCTTATCCAATCACCTATTTGAAAAGGGCGATCCAGAAAGATCATCACAGAGCCGAAAAGATTTTTCAGCGTATCTTGTGCAGCCAGCGCCACCGCTAATCCACCAATGGACAACCCGGCCAGCAGGGCGGTGATATTAATGTCCAGGTTGTGCAGTAAAAATAGAGCACCCACTAAAATGACAAATAACTTTAGCGATCTTCTTACGATAGGGATCAGCTGGTCATCCATGGTACTCTCGGTAAGGCTCGCCATTTTGGCCAAGTACAAGCTCAATATGTCCGCGAGCACGTAAAAAATGATCACTCCCAGTACAGGGATCACAATCTTCAACCCCACAAAGAAGTAGCGCGATACGTTGACAGGTAATTGTAATAAGGGTAGCACCGCCAGTATCAATAGAATGGCCACTATCAGGCTAAAGGGCTTGGCAATAGGGCGAATAAAGGCATCGAACTGGTCCTGATAGCCTAATCTATGTACCACATTTGCCAATATTTTTTTGAAAATCAAAGTGAATAGCTGGAACACCAGCCATCCGAATACCAGCAGCAACAATACTCCCAGATATTGCCATAACTGCAAACCCAGAAACTGTTTGTGAGCTGACTCTGGAAATAGGTTAACCAGGAAGTCTGCTCCAAAGGGGTACACCGTATTATGTAAACGGTCAATGGCAGAATAGGAGCTTTCGGCATATTGCCAGCGGTTGCCATACTTTACCAAAAATATTTGAGGGTATTTGGAAACCACCACATATTTATGCCTTCCGCTTAGCGAGTCGATATGCTGTGGATTATTGGGTATATCTTCAACGGCAATAAAATGACCCTCACCGTCCCATATCTGCTTTAGTTTCACTGCTAGTTTGCGGGCTCTCTCTTTCGAAACCAGTTCCTGGTTGAACACCTGGGCAGCTACTTCGGGGTGATAGCTTTCGCCCTGCAGATTTTGCAGGTGTGTTACCACCGCACTATGGGGCGAGCTCAAGTTAAAATACAAGGTGTCCTGGCCTTGTATGGAAAATATGTTTAATACAAGCAGGCCGGCTATTAAAGCCTTAGAAAGACAGGATGGAAAATCTACGTTCATAAACATTATAAACATGATGTTTTTGCTGGTTTTCAAAATAAACAACCCCCACCTCCTGGGCGTTTTCAATGGGCATGGCATTCACCAAAGCCCCGTCCTGATTGTAGAAGTAGGTAAATTGCTGGATGGGATCAGTTACAGAATAAATGCTGTGATCGTTGCCGAATTTATAGTATTGCACGTTCAAAGCTCCACTAGTGAGATAGTCCTTTTCCAAAATTACCTCTCCTTTGCGATTCAAAATACCTAAACGGTTGGCGTTTTGACGGCTGATAACATAATTTTTTCTTAATGCATCAATACATAGCTTGTACCGAGTGTCTGAGCTGGGCTTTAACAGTTGCTGGCGCTGCACCACCGTCCCTTCAAGATTAAACCGCATAATGAGTCCGGAAGCAGTAATGGTGGTAAAATAAGTTTTGGCGAAATCAGTGCCTATTTCCATAAACATAGGACTTTGGGTGGGTCCCTTCAGGTCGATGGGAAACCCCGGGTAGGATTCCCCT